>NZ_JBIIGK010000219.1:0-3756 GCF_044236515.1 Phenylobacterium sp. | reverse complement strand
TTCACGGCCAGGCAGACCGAGAGCGTGGCCGAGACGGTCGAGGACGCCTGACGTGCAACCGCTGGCCCCTGGCTCGACGATCGGCATCCTCGGCGGCGGCCAACTCGGCCGGATGCTGGCCCAGGCCGCCGCGCGGCTGGGCTTCGACGTCGCGATCCTCGAGCGCGAGGCCGACAGTCCGGCGGCGCGGGTCGCCGCCCAGCTGATCGAAGGCGCCTATGACGACGAAGCGGCGCTGGTCCGCCTGGCTAAGGCCGCCGACGTCGTGACCTACGAGTTCGAGAACGTGCCGGCCGGGTCGGTGGACATCCTGACCGACCACGGCGTCGACGTGGCGCCCGGCGCCCTGGCCCTGGCGGTCGCACAGGATCGGGTGGCGGAGAAGACCTTCCTGAACGCCCGCGGGGCGCCCACGGTGGCGTTCGCCGAAGCCGCAACCCCGCGGGAGGCCGTCGATGCGGTGACGCGGATCGGCGCGCCTGCGCTGATGAAGACCCGCCGCGAAGGTTATGACGGCAAGGGCCAGAAGTGGGTCGAACACGCCGCCGACGCCGCCGCCGTGTTCGAGGCCCTGGGCGGCGTGCCGGTGATCGTCGAGGCGCCGGCCGATTTCGTGCGCGAGCTGTCGGTGATCGCCGCCCGGGGCCGCGACGGAGCAATCGCCGTCTATCCGCTGGGCGAGAACCATCACGAGGGCGGCATATTGCGTCGCACGGTCGCCCCGGCCCAGGTGACGCCGGCGCTGGCCGACCAGGCCGAGCGGATCGCCCGCCAGGTCCTGGACGGCCTCGACTATGTCGGGGTCATCGGCATCGAACTGTTCGAGCTTCCCGACGGCCGCCTGCTGGTCAACGAGATCGCGCCCCGGGTGCACAACACCGGCCACTGGACGCAGGACGGCTGCGAGGTGGATCAGTTCGAACAGCACATCCGCGCCGTCGCCGGCTGGCCGCTCGGTCCGACGCGGGCCACCGCGCGGGTCGAGATGCTGAACCTGCTCGGCGAGGACGCGGACGCCTGGGCCAAACTGGCCGCCGAGCCCGAGACCCGCGTCCACCTCTACGGGAAGCGAGACGCCAAGCCGGGGCGGAAGATGGGCCACGTCAACCGGGTGCGGGCGCTCTAAGAAGGCGCCTTCTCCGGCATGCGGAAGAGGATGCCGTCATCGATAGCGCATCCGCCCCAACGCCTGGGCCGCGGCGGTGACGAGGGCGGACGGGCGGACTTTCGTCGTCGCCTTCCATTTCTCGAACCGCATCACGTCCTCGATCCGGCGGTCGACGTAGGCCAGAGCGTCGGCGCGGCCTGACGCCAGGCGTATGACAAGCGCGGTGGTCAGGACGCCGGCCAGGATCGCGCGTTTCGAATAGTGGTTCTCATCGGTGGCGACGTCGCCGGCCCAGCGCCACAGAACGTCGGCGCTCTCCCAGGCCAGCCGCCCGCCGAGCGGCAGGTTCTGCGGCAGGCTGAGCCAGGCGGCCCAGCGGCGGGTCGCCGGCTCGTCGGCGGCGGCCGCGTCGAGGCGGGCCTCGACAGCGCGGCGGATGCGCTGGCGGATCTTGAGCTCGGCCGGATCGACGCCCGCCAGGATGGTCAGAGCCTGGGCGTCGTGACGGCGGGACAGCAGGGCCGCAAGGTCGGCGGGGCCGTGAGGGGCCAGGAGTTCGGTCTCGCCCGGCGAAAAGCCGCAGGCCGCGCCGGCGGCCATGGCCATGCGCTTGGTCCAGCCCTGGGCCGGGGCGAGGCGTATGGCCGCCTCGAGCAGCTGGCGTTCGGCCTCAACAGTCCAATCGGTGGCGCTCATCGTCCAAGTCTAGCCCCATGCGCCCTGCTAATCACGCGCTGCGTGGCATGGCGTGGACATCGCCTTCGCCTTCTGATATCTCGCCGCGCTCAAACCCGCAGGCCTGTCGCCTTCGGGCAAGATTGTTTTGTTCGCTCGCCGCCGCCCCTTGGCCGGGATCGGGGGGCCGGGCAGCGTCAGCGACCACAGGAGAGAGACCCCTGGTTCAGATTTTCGTCCGCGACAACAACGTCGACCAAGCCCTCAAGGCGCTGAAGAAGAAGATGCAGCGCGAAGGCTCGTTCCGCGAGATGAAGCGCCACGTGCACTACGAGAAGCCCTCGGAGAAGCGCGCGCGCCAGAAGGCCGAGGCCGTTCGTCGCGCCCGCAAGCTGGCCCGCAAGCGCGCCCAGCGCGAAGGCCTGATCGCGGCGCCGAAGAAGCCTTCGCGCTAAGGCCTAAAATCCGGCCAGATCGAGATTTATGTGGAAGGGCCGCGCCACCAGCGCGGCCCTTTTTCGTTATGGCCACGGGGTCATTCGCCATTGCCAAGGCGCGGTCTTCCGTCGCGTCGCGGCAGCCCCGCTGGAATACCCTTGGTCGGCCACCTATCTTATCGAGCCCTGCCCGTAGTTCTTCTCGAGACGGTCCTTAGCCCATGAACATGCGCAACCTCGTCATCTGGGGCGTCATCATCGTCGTCCTGGTCGGACTCTACAGCATGATGACCGGCGGCGGCCGCGCCGCGGCGCAGGGCGAGATCACCTATTCGCAGCTGCTGTCGAAGGTGAATTCCGGCGAGGTGAAGCAGGCGGTGATCCGCGGCGCCGCCGTCGAGGTGCGCGACCAGGCCGACAAGGTCTACACCGCCGTCACCCCGGCCAACCAGGACGACCTGGTCAAGCGGCTCGAGGCCCAAGGCGCCGACATCGCGGTCAAGCCGGCCGGCGGCTTCACCCTGCTCGGATTCATCCTGAACTCGCTGCCGATCCTGCTGCTGATCGGCGTTTGGATCTTCTTCATGCGGCAAATGCAGGGCGGCGCGCGCGGGGCCATGGGCTTCGGCAAGTCCAAGGCCCGGCTGCTGACCGAGAACAAGAACCGCGTCACTTTCGACGACGTCGCCGGCGTTGACGAGGCCAAGGAAGAGCTGACCGAAATCGTCGACTTCCTGAAGGACCCGCAGCGCTTCCAGCGCCTGGGCGGCAAGATTCCAAAGGGGGCCCTGCTGGTCGGTCCGCCCGGTACGGGTAAGACCCTGATCGCCCGCGCGGTCGCCGGCGAGGCCGGCGTGCCGTTCTTCACCATCTCGGGTTCCGACTTCGTCGAGATGTTCGTCGGCGTCGGCGCCAGCCGCGTGCGTGACATGTTCGAGCAGGCGAAGAAGAATGCCCCCTGCATCATCTTCATCGACGAAATCGACGCCGTCGGTCGCCATCGCGGCGCGGGTCTCGGGGGCGGCAACGACGAGCGCGAGCAGACCCTGAACCAGCTGCTGGTCGAGATGGACGGCTTCGAGGCCAACGAAGGCATCATCCTGATCGCCGCCACCAACCGGCCGGACGTCCTCGACCCGGCGCTGCTGCGTCCCGGCCGCTTCGACCGCCAGGTGGTGGTGCCGAACCCGGACATTACCGGCCGCGAACGCATCCTGCGCGTGCACATGAAGAACGTGCCGCTGGCGGCCGACGTCGAGGTCAAGACCATCGCCCGCGGCACCCCCGGCTTCTCCGGCGCGGACCTGTCGAACCTGGTCAACGAGGCGGCGCTGATGGCGGCGCGCAAGAACCGCCGCATGGTCACCATGCGAGACTTCGAGGACGCCAAGGACAAGGTCATGATGGGCGCCGAGCGACGCTCGATGGTCATGACCGACGAGGAGAAGAAGCTGACCGCCTATCACGAGGGCGGCCATGCCCTGGTGGCGCTCAGCGTCCCGGCCACCGATCCGGTCCACAAGGCGACGATCATCC
>NZ_JBIIGK010000218.1:0-3761 GCF_044236515.1 Phenylobacterium sp. | reverse complement strand
AAGGCGCTGCGCTTCGTCATCCAGAAACATGCGGCGAGCCGGCTGCACTACGATTTCCGGCTGGAGCTGGACGGCGTCTTCAAGTCCTGGGCGGTGACCAAGGGGCCGTCGCTGGATCCGGCCGACCGCCGCCTGGCCGTCGAGGTCGAGGACCATCCGCTGGGCTATGGGGACTTCGAAGGAACGATCCCCAAGGGCGAGTACGGCGGCGGCACGGTGATGCTGTGGGACCGCGGCTACTGGCGGCCCGAAGGCGATCCTCACGACATGCTCAAGACCGGCGATCTCAAGTTCGTCATGGACGGCGTGCGGCTCAAGGGCGCCTTCGTCCTCGTTCGGATGAAGCGCCGGCCAGGCGAGAAGCGGGACAACTGGCTGCTCATTAAGCACCATGACGAGCATGAGGCGCCTGGCGACGGCGATCGTCTGGTCGCCAATGAGATGACGTCCATCGCCTCCGGCCGAAGCATGGAGGATATCGCCGCGGGGGTGGGCAAGGGGCCGACGCCGTTCATGAAGGGCGGCAAGGCGCGCGCGCGGGCCGATGGCGTCTGGCGGTCAAACCACACCGAGATCGCCGACAATGAGCCCAAGCCGCCGGCTGCGACGAAACTCAAGGCCGCCGCCTTGCCGGGCTTCGTCGCCCCAGTGCTGGCCAAGGCGGTGGACCGGCCGCCGGCCGGGGCCGGCTGGGCGCACGAGATCAAGTTCGACGGCTATCGCCTCCAGATCCGCGTGGAGGGCGGTAAGGCGCGGGTCAAGACGCGCTCTGGCCTTGATTGGACGGAGAAATTCAGGGAGATCGCCGGTGACGCTGGGGCCCTGCCGGACGGCCTCTACGACGGCGAGGCCTGCGCCCTTGATCACAATGGATCGCCCGACTTCCCGGCGCTGCAGGCTGCGCTGTCCGATGGAAAGACGGGCAATCTGATCTTCTTCGCCTTCGATGCTCTTTTCATCGAGGGCGAGGACCTGCGAGGCCAAACGCTCCGCATACGGAAAGAGCGGCTGCAGGCTGCGCTCCACGGGGCCGGAAAGGCGGTCCAGCGCCGCTTGCGCTACGTCGATCACTTCGAGACCGCCGGCGATGCGGTGCTGCAGTCGGCCTGCCGCATGTCGCTGGAGGGGATCGTCTCCAAGCGGCTGGACGCCCCCTATCGTTCGGGCCGGAGCGAGGACTGGGTCAAGTCCAAATGCCGCGCGGGCCACGAGGTGGTGATCGGCGGTTGGACCGGCGAGGTCGGCCAGCTTCGCTCCCTGCTGGTTGGGGTGATGCGCGACGAGAAGCTCATTTACGTTGGCCGGGTTGGCACGGGATTCGGGCGCGAGACCGTGGCCCGGGTGTTGCCGCGCCTAAAAGCGGTCGCCGCCGACAAGAGCCCGTTCAGCGGTCCTGGCGCGCCGCGCAGGGAGCCGAACATCACCTGGGCCAAGCCCGAGCTGGTGGCCGAGATCGAGTTCGCCGGCTTCACCGGCTCGGGCATGGTCCGCCAGGGTGCATTCAAGGGCCTGCGCGACGATAAGCCGGCCAGCGAGGTCGAGGCTGAGATGCCTGCGCCCCTGTCGACACCGGTGGCCGAGCCGAAGCCCAAGGCTGTGGTCCGGTCCGCCGCGAAGGCTGCCGATCCGACGGTGATGGGCGTTCTGCTCTCCAATCCGAACAAGCCGCTGTGGCCGGACGACGGCGACGGCCAGCCGGTCACCAAGCTCGACCTCGCCCGCTACCTGGAGACCGTGGCGCCTTGGATGATACCCCACATCAAGGGCCGCCCCTGTTCCATCATCCGCACGCCGGACGGCATCGAGGGCGACCAGCGGTTCTTCCAGCGTCACGCCGGCCGCGGCTCGTCGAACCTCATCACCGAGGTCGAGGTGTTCGGCGACCACAAGCCTTATCTTCAGCTCGACCGGGCTGAAGCGCTGGCCGCGATGGCGCAGATCGGAGCGGTGGAATACCACCCCTGGAACAATCAGCCGTTCTCACCGGAGACGCCGGGCCGGTTGGTCTTCGATCTCGATCCGGACGAGGACATCCCGTTTGATCGGGTCATCGAGGGCGCCCTGCGGGTGAAGGAAAAGCTGGATGAACTGGGCCTCGTCGCCTTCTGCAAGACGACCGGCGGCAAGGGTCTGCACGTCGTCACCCCGCTGAAGGACGGCAAGGGCAAGATCGACTGGCCGACCGCCAAGAAATTCGCTCAGGACGTCTGCCTCGCCATCGCGGCGGAGGAGCCCGCCAAGTACGTGGTCAACATGGCCAAGGCCAAGCGCGTCGGGCGGATATTCCTCGACTACCTGCGCAACGATCGGATGAGCACGGCGGTCGCGCCGCTGTCGCCGCGCGCGCGACCGGGGGCGCCGGTGTCCTTCCCGCTGACCTGGAACCAGGTGAAGCCCGGGCTTGATCCGAAGGTCTATACGATCCGCACCGCCCCGAAGCTGCTGGCTAAGACCAGGGCGTGGGCGGACTATTTCGACGAAGAGCGGCCGCTGGGGCCGGCGATTAGGAAACTGGGGCGCTGATGGGCAAGTGGATTGCAATCCTGCTGGCGATTATTGTCGCCGCGGCCGTGGTCGGATTCATGGTCGACGCCGTCCGGGTGATCGCCGGCTTCCTGGTCGTGGTCTGCCTGGCCGTCCTGGCGGTGAAGGTCTTCCTCAAGCGGGGCTGACGTTCCTTTGCATCTCTGACATCGTCCGCCACATCCCGGCGACATCCGAACGCTTAGCTTCGCCGTGGAAGATGGGAGCCAGACGGTCATGGATGTCACACGTCGTCAGTTGGTCGCCGGAACCGCCGCCGCAGGCCTCGTCCCCTCCATCGCGGTCGCGCAGGCCGCCCTGATCACCAAGCCGATCCCCTCCAGCGGCGAGCACCTGCCGGTGATCGGCGTCGGCACGGCCCGCCGTTACGAGGCCGCGCCCACCGAGGCTGAGCGGCAGCCACTGCGCGAAACGTTGCGCCGGTTCCAGCAGCTCGGCGGACGGGTGATCGACACCGCGCCGTCCTACGGCGACGCCGAGAACGTCGTCGGCGGACTGATCGCCGAGCTCGGCATCCGCCAGAACCTCTTCGTGGCGACCAAGGTCGGAGCCGACAATAAAGCCGAAGGGGCGGCCCAGATCGCGGAGTCCTTCAAGAAGCTTCGGACCGACAAGATCGACCTGTTCTCGGTGCACAATCTGCGCGACACGGCCAACCAGTTGTCCAACCTGCGCGACCTCAAGGCCGCCGGCCGCATCCGTTACGTCGGCGCCACGACCTCGTTCGACGGCCAGTACGCCGACTTCGAGGCGATGATGCGCCGCGAAACCCTGGACGTGATCCAGGTCGACTACGCCCTCGACAACCGAGGCTCGGCCGATCGCATCCTGCCGTTGGCCCAGGAACGGCGGATGGCGGTGTGGGTCAACCTGCCGTTCGGACGCAGCCGTCTGTTCCAGGCGACACAGGGCAAGCCCTTGCCCGACTGGGCGGCCGAGATCGACTGCAAGACCTGGGCGCAGGTGTTCCTGAAGTACGTCGTCTCGCATCCGGCGGTGACCTGCGCAGTGCCCGGCATGGCTCAGGCGCGCTACGTCGACGACAATCTCGGCGCGGCTCGGGGCCGTATGCCTGACGCGGCCCTGCGTCGGCGGATGGAGCAGTTCATTGACAGCCTCTGAAGCGCGCCGCCCAGGCGTTCTTTCACGCCTGATCGCCGCGGAACCGGACGAAATTCCCGCCGTCGCCGCGGGCTTCCTGCTCTTTTTCCTGCTGT
>NZ_JBIIGK010000077.1:0-14052 GCF_044236515.1 Phenylobacterium sp. | reverse complement strand
GCGACTACAAGGCGCCGGTCGAGCTGATCGAGGCGACCGTCAAGGTCAACGACGCGCGCAAGAAGGCGATGGCCGACAAGGTGGCGGCGGCGCTGGACGGCGACCTGAAGGGCAAGACGGTCGGCGTGCTGGGCCTCACCTTCAAGCCCAACACCGACGACATGCGCGATGCGCCCGCCCTCGACATCCTCCCGGCGCTGGAAGCGGCGGGGGCGCGGGTGCAGGCCTTCGATCCGCAGGCTCACGAAGCCCGGCAGATGCTGCCAAGCGTGGCGTTCAAGGACGATCCTTATGCGGTCGCCGACGGCGCCGACGCGCTTGTTATCATCACCGAGTGGGATCAGTTCAGGGCGCTCTCCCTCGACCGCATCAAGCTGCTGATGAATCAGCCGGTGCTGATCGACCTGCGCAACATCTACCAGCCTGCCGACATGCGCACCCGGGGCTTCGCCTACACGAGCATCGGGCGGGGCTAACCACCGTCGCGTGTAGCCCAGACCCGGCAGACGTGGCGGGCTGCAACTTTTTTTCGGTCCTGCCTCAGTAGTTACGGGGCGGGTTGCGACTTAAGCGGGCAAATTCAAGCACCTGGCGGTTGGTGGGCGGCGCAAGCTTGGCCGGTACTACCGCGGTATAGGTCCCGCTCATGGCGTGAGCGCTCGCGGATCGAGAGCATGCGACTGCGTACCCGCTCGCGGTGTCCAGTAGAAGCCGGACCTGCCATTCGCCCAATACGGCGCGCGACGAAATCTAGACTGCATGCCGCCACAATTCGGTCAAACAGCTCCACCGTAGCGGATGCTATAGATGTGATCGGGCCATGATCGTCACAGTTAGTCGCGACGTCGCCATTAATTAACATAATCGAAGGCATAAATATTCATAATGCCCGGTAGAGCGCTTGGCTCAATTTGGGCAATCGAGACAAGTCGACGCATTTACTGCGTGGCGCAGATGTTTATTGCTGCTGTCGGGGGCGGGCGTCGGTGCGGCGCTCACCATTCACGACGACTTTCACGGCCGACCCTGCGGGGACGGTCGGGCAGCGAGGATGCGCATGTATTTTGATGATACGGCCTACGTGCTCCACAACTCCGGCGACGCCTGGAGCTTCAAGCAGACCGATGACGTCTATCGCTTCGAAGTTCGGTCCGGAGATCAGTGGCGCGAACGGGACGGAACGAAGGAACGCTCGGAGATCTCCGCCAAGGAGACCCTCAATTTCGACCACACCTACACCTTGACCTACGACTTCATGATCGAGCCCGGTCAGAAGATCACTTCGGATTGGCTCAACATCGGCCAGTTTCACGGTTCGCCCGATGTCGGCGACTATGGCTCGCTCGGTCCGGTGTTCGCCACCCAGATGCGGGGCGAGCAGATGCGCTTCATCACGCGCACCGATCCGGACCGCATCACCGAGTCGCGTCCCGAGGACAATGTCCTCTACACCGACAGCGCCGCCATCGTCCGCGGCCACTGGTACCAGATGAAGATCGACATCCGCTTCGACGCGGACGGCCAGGGCCTGATCAAGGTCTGGCGCGATGGCGACCTGCTGGTCAATTACACGGGCGGAGTCGGGTACAACGACGCTGTCGGACCGTACTGGAAGATGGGGATCTATCGCGAGGCCTCGCCCGAGACACTCGCCATCAACTATCGCAACTTCGATATCACCGAAGGGGGCGCGACGACCCAGCCGCCTCTGACCTCGCCCGAGACGCCGACCTCCGATCCATCAGACGCGCTGGTTCAACGTGCTCCGAGCAATCAACCGGCGCTGTTGCAAGGCGCGGGCGGAGACGATCGCTTGGTCGGCGCGGGCGGCGCGGACACGCTGGACGGCGGCGGCGGGGCCGATTTGCTCACGGCTGGCGGCGGTAACGACACGCTGGACGGCGGCGCCGGCTCGGACACCCTCCAGGGCGGGGCCGGCGACGACCTGATCCGCGGCGGCGATGGCGCGGACCTGCTGAAGGGCAACGATGGCGGCGACACCTTGAACGGCGGCGCCGGCGCGGACACCCTGACGGGGGGATCCGGCTACGACGTCTTCCGTTTCGGCAACCGCGACGGCAGCGTCGATGTCATCACCGACTTCAGCAAGAGCGATAAGGTCCAGCTTGCCTTGAGCGACTTCGGCGTGAGCGGCGGGCAGGCTCAGTTCGTCAATGGAATGGCGGCGACGGCCAATGGCGCTCCGGCGCTGCACTACACCGCTTCGACAGGCGCGCTTTATCTCGATCTCGACGGCGGCGACGTCGGCAACGCCGTGCAACTCGCCACCCTCTCGAACCACATCGCGCTCAGCGCGGACTCGTTCGTCTTCATCTGAAGGCAGGGCGCCTGGCCAACCTCGCCTTCGGGCGGGGCTCGCCAGGCGCACCGTAATTCGACTGCGCCAGAGGCCGGCGCGAGGGCCGCTTGCGGCGCTGGCGGCCGGCCTCGAGGATCTAACGGCCGGCTTTTGGTGGGCCGAACCGCCAAACGTCAATTCCCCAGGGCTCCGTCGCATCTAGCTTTGTGACGGGAGGAGCCCATGGGTTCGCTAATCGATCCAACTCCGAGCTCAGAGTTGACCATCGCCGTGGTTCGGCAGGGCGATGGTTGGCGTGTGTTCGGCCCCGCCGGGTTTTGGCGGCATTTCGCCTATCGGGTGGACGCCGAAGAGGCCGCCCTGCACCTGGCCGCGCGATTGCGAGCAAAAGAGGCGCGCGTCGTGGTCCTCGTGCAATCCGCTTCAGGGGAGGGTCATCCAATCAGCATGTGTTGAAGGTCAGGCCCGCTCCCATGATCGGCGCTGCTGTCCCTTCCACTTGATCAAATCCTTCGTTCGCGTCCCTGCGCGGGGACGGACCGCCGGTGCGTTTAGCCGATGACATTTTTGATCTTCGGAAATGCCTTACGCAGGGGCGTCGGACCTGAAATCCGATGCGATCACACGCGCCGCCCTCCAGTGCGGCTGAGCATGTGGTCAACAACGCGGAAGGAGAACCCATGGACGTTGTCGTCATGCTGATGTCCGCCCTGGCGCTCATGTTTGGACAGAATGAGAACGATGGCGGGTCTGCGCCGTCCGTCCCGCGCGAGGCTCATGGCGCGCCGGCCCCGGGCTTGGTGGCGGGGCTTCCGGCCGCCATCGCAGCGCTCGGTGCGCTAGGTGTTCTGGGTGTCGTGAGAATCCGTCGCTCGAAGACACGCTCCGACGACTAGCCTCGACCGTGTCGCAGGCCCGGGGTCGACCCGGGACCTGCGGAGCGTCGCGTCACCAACTCACGTGGTTCCGCCAATAATTGTCCCACCGCGCGGAGGCGGCGATGTTGCAGCCCGATGGTTCGGCAATGACCAGCATTTCGCGCAGGCGACTGTAGTCGTTCAGCCGCATGGATGCGAGCAGCGGTTGCCACAGCCGGCGCGCAAACACCGCCGGCCGATCTGGCTCGGCGCCGGACCAATCTGTGTAGGCGTAGAGCGTGCGGTCCCCCGGCGCAGCCAGGTTCAGCAAAGCTGCTCGCGGCGTGAAGCTGGGCGGCGCCACTGCGATGGTCACCGGGCGTGGGCAATCCCGGATGCGTACGTGGTAGATTTCATCGTCCGCTGCGAAAACGCGCGCCGCGCGCGACGGGGGGAACATCGACGTAAGCCGCCGAGCGCTGTCAGAGCGGGGCTGGAGATGCGTTCGACGTTCCGCCGAGGCGTTGGCGCCGGCGACGATCAGCAGGGACGCGGCGATGACGCGCCAGATCCAGATCATGCTCGACCGGCCCGCCGCGTGCCGATCGCGCTGATGAACACCGCCGACATCGCCGCCGCCGCGGCGTAGATCTGCGCGCCCGCTCCCTCGTGCCAGAACTGATAGAGCGGGTAGGACTGCGCCATCGCGAAGATGCGGGCTACGTTGAGGAAAACCTGTGCGGCGCAGACCGCGCAGATGACCCAGACATCGCCTCGGCGCCACTCCGCCCGCTCCAGTCGGCTGACCCCCACGTAGCAGAGCAGCGCCAGGGAGACGTTGCTGAAGCTCGAGCAGCCTTCCTCAACGACGATACTGAACGTCGGAGTGGTGGAGATGATATTTCCGACCCACGTCGCGCCCGGAACAAACATTTTCGTCGCAAGGCCCACGAGCGTTGCGTCGACCTTCACGATCTCCGGGCCGAGCCCCGCGAACAGCACCTTGCTCCACAACTGATGCCCCGCCAGAGCTAGCATGACAGCTCCCGCTGCCCTCGCATCGACGTCGCGCGAGGTGAGCACCATCAGCGATAGCAACGTCAAGGACAGCCCGGCGGCGTGGTTGGGTCCGAACGCGGCGAGCGCGGCCGCTACGAACGCCGCGCCGACATCAAGCGGTGTGGCCGCGAGCGGACCGCTGCGGGCCAGCCGCATCGCGGCGGCTACGAAGCCGAGGCAGTCGAAGATGGCAAAACGTTCCGCGCCCTCCTGCCGGAAGTAATTCCGCACCAGGAAGCTGATCGCCGCAGCGGCGAGCGCCCACAGCAGGATCTCGCGACGAGCGAGCTCTCCTCGGGGGACAACCACACGCGGCATCAGGCCATCGGTTGGCAGACTCATATGCGGAGCATACAGCGAAGGCTGGCGGCCGCACTAGCGCTGCCGTTCTGGCGGCCGGCGGCCGACGATCAGTCGAGAGTGTAGAGGTAGGCGGCGGCGTCCCGCGCGTCCTGCTCGCTGATCGGCATGTTCGGCATGCCGGTCCCGGGCTCGATTGACTGCGGCCGCCAGATCCAGCGCACGAGGTTGGTCGGATTGTTCGCCAGCCGTCCGGCCAGGAAGCCGCGCGTGGCGATCTTGTCGAGCGGCGGCCCGACCGCTCCGTCCGCTCGCGCGACGCCGGGGATCTGGTGGCAGGCGCCGCAGTCCGCGTCCGTGATCAACGCCTTGCCGCGGTCCGCGTCGCCGCCGGTCATCTCGGCTGCTGCGGCCTTCAGAGCCGCCTTCTCCTGCCAGGCCTGGATGCGTAGCGAGATTGGGCCGCCGATCAGCACGAAGCCGACCAGCAGGATCGCCAGCCAAACGCTGGGGGGAGGCCTAGGAACGCGCGCCATACGCCGCCTCCGCGACCTTCGCCTCGGCGGCAGGCGGCCGAAGCAGCCGGCTCATGGCGTAGAGCGCCGCCAGGGCATGGACGAGCCCGCCCGGCACCCACATCAGCAGGCCCGCGAGCTGCTGATCCTCGAGGGGGGAAAGGCCCAGCGGGGCGAGGCCCAGCCGCACATACCCCGCGTACCAGGGACTTTGCGCGAAGGCCATCATCGCCCCCAGCGCGCCGGAAACGACCGAGGTCGCAAACAGGCACAACACCGCCACCGCCGGCCGCAGATGGCGTCCCGGCAGGACCGCGGTCCAGAAGAGCAGGGCGCTGACCAGAAACGACAGGTGCTGGGCGATGTGCCAGCCGACGCTTGACAGGGCCCGGTCGAACAGCGCCGGCGCGTGCCACACCCACAGGGCGGCCGCCTGCGCAAGCGTCGCGAGCACGGGATCGACGGCCGCCTTCCAGGCCCAGCGCGCCGGCGCCGCCCTCGCCAGCGCTGCCATTAGCTGCCGGCCGCCGGCAGGCAACGCCCACAGCATGATCGCCATCGGGCGCGCCAGCACCAGCAGGGGTGCGGCGACCAGCATCATCAGCTCATGCTCCAGCATATGGGCGGTGAACGACTGCTCGCCGGCCTTGTGCAGCGGGCTGATCACCGCGCCCGCCAGCACTAGCCAGCCCGCCGCAAACAGCAGGCCCCGCCGCGACAGCGCTCCGGCCCCGTGACCGGACCGGCGCCTGAGACGCATCCACCCGGCCGCGAAGACGACAAGGCTGAGGGCCAGAGGCGCCAGAATGAGCGGATCGAGCGTCCACTGCGTCGCAGCCTCCGCACCGTGCGCCAGCGCCGGGGTCGCCACCGCGGTCAGGGCCGCGCCAAGTCCTAGCGCGCGCATGCGGGCGCCAGGACAAGCGCGGCGGTCAGGGCGAGGGCCGCCGTCGCGAAGATCGCCGCCGATCCGGCCCCGACCAACATCAGGAAGCGCCGTGTCGGAGGGGCCGGGTCGCGCCGCCGCCAGCACATGATCGCGGCCGCAACGCAGATCGCCGTGGCGACAGCTCCCGCGACCGGTCCCCACGGCGCACGACCGGCCGTGCATTCAAAGTAGGTGGCGGCGCCGAACCCCTGCTGCAGGATCAGCCAGGCCGAGGGCGCTGCGAAGAACAGCAACGCCACGATGAGCGGGCGCAAGAGACGCCGGTCCCGGGTCATAGGAGCCGAGCTCCCCAGTAAACCAGCAGGTACATCGGCAGCCAGGCCACGACCACGAAGTTCCAGTAGCCGGCGTTGTCGTCGACGTCGGAAAACTGGTCGTCGCCGGTCTCATGGGTGAACAGCCACGTGGCGAGGACCACCGTGTCCCCAAGGTCGGTGAGCAGGTGCGTCGTATGGAGGACCATCAGCAGCCAGAGCGCCGAGCCGTAGGCGTCGTCGTGCCAGCGGACGTTGAGCTGTGTGAACTCGAACCCGCGCACGACGGTCAGGCCCAGAGCGATCAGAGTCATCGCCACCAGACCCCACCGAACCCCCAGGGCGTTCTTGCGCCGCGCCTGCCGCGCGACCCACAGGTTGGGCGCGACGCTGGCGAGGGCGATCAGCGTGAACAGCGCGCCCGCCCAGTGGGCGGGGGGCCGATGGCCGGCGGGCGGCCACTCTCCGGCCTGCCCCCGCAGGTAGAGATAGGCCCCGGCCGCGAGCAGGAATCCCATTCCCTCGATCAGCATGAAGCCGAACGTGCCCCACCAAAGCAGGCTGCGCGGCCCCATGGCCGACACCGGCAGCTCGGAGAGGTCGAGCGCCACCTCGACCTCCGCGGACGGCGTGGCGGTCATGGCTTCTCTCCCAGGCGCCGACGCGGGCGCTTCGGCCAGAACCACATGGTCAGCGCCAGGGCCAGCGGCGGTGAGCCATAGATCAGCGCCCAGGGTGTGAAGATGCTGCCGACGAACATCGCCGAGACCGCCAGGGTGGTGAGGAGCGGCCAGATCGACGGTTTTGGGCTGTGCTGGCGATAGTCCGGCCGCGCCTCGACCGGGGTGGTCAGCAGCAGCTCCCGATGATCCAGCGCCAGTCCGTCGGCGACCTTGCGTGACCGCGTCCAGGCCGGGGTCAGGTCTTCGACGATCGGCGTGTACTCGAAGTTGTACGGCGGCGGCGGGCTCGGCGTGGTCCACTCCAGGGTCGATCCGCCCCACGGATCGGGCCCGGCCAACTGGCCGCGGCGCACCGACAGGACGGCGTTAGCGACGAAGATCGCCGCCCCCACGGCCGCGATGCCGGCCCCGGCCGAGGCGACGATGTTCAACGGCCCCCAGCCGAGCTCGGGATGGTAGCTGTAGATGCGCCGCGGCATCCCCATCAGGCCGAGGATGTGCATCGGGAAGAACCCGAGGTTGAAGCCGCCGACCACCAGAGCGAAGGCCACCTTGCCCCAGGTCTCGGACATGAGCCGGCCGGTCGCCTTGGGGTACCAGTAGCAGAACGCCCCCAGCAGCGGGAAAATCGCTCCGCCGACCAGCACGTAGTGAAGGTGCGCGACGACGAAGTAGGTGTCGGTCAGCTGAAGGTCGAGCGAGGCCGAGGCGGTCATCAGTCCGGACAGCCCGCCGATCACGAAGGTGGCGATAAAGGCGATCACCCACAGCATCGGCGTCTTGAACACTGGCCGCCCCGAACCGATCGTCGCGATCCAGCAGAAGATCTGGATGCCGGTCGGCAGGGCGATCACCATGCTGGCCGCGGTGTAGAAGCTGTCGCCGAGCTTCGGCAGGCCGACTGCGAACATGTGGTGGACCCACAGGCCGAAGGCGAGCACGCCGATGCTGACCATCGACAGGACAATGGGCACATAGCCGAACGCCGTCCGGCGGCTGAACGTCTCGACGATGGCAGCGATGAAGCCGAGCGCCGGCACGAATATGATGTAGACCTCGGGGTGTCCGAAAAACCAGAACAGGTGCTGGAACAGGACCACGTCGCCGCCCAGCGCCGGATCGAAGAAGTGGGTGGCCACCAGGCGGTCGCTGATCAGCATGCTGGTCACCAGCATGACCGACGGCAGGGCGAAGATCGTCATCAGGGCGGCGATCAGCATCGCCCAAAGGAAGATCGGCATCCGCGCCAGGGTCATGCCCGGCGGCCGCAGGCGCATGATCGTCGCGAACGTGTTCACCGACACCGACAAGGCGGCGACCTCGGTGAAGGTGATCATCTGTGCCCAGACGTCGGCCCTATGGCCGGGGCTATAGCCGGGGCCCGACAGCGGCGGGTACTGGAACCAGCCGAGATCGGGCGTCACGTTCAGGACGTGCGGAACCCAGATCATCAGGACGCCGCCGAGGTACATCCAGAAGCTGAAGGCGTTGAGCCGCGGGAAGGCCATGTTCCGCTGGCCGAGCATCAGCGGCACCAGCCAGATGGCCATCGCTTCCATCACCGGCACCGAGACCAGGAACAGCATAGTCGAGCCGTGCAGGGTGAAGGCCTCGTTGAACCCCTGCGGGCCCAGCCGCTTCAGGCCTGGGAAGGCGAGCTGCAACCTCATGTCGACGGCGGCCAGGCCGGCCAGCGCCAGCAGCGCCATGGCCACCAAGATGTAGCGGGCCGCGATCTTCTTGTGGTCGGTGGTGGTCAGGAATCCCCAAAGGCCCGGCGCATCGCCCCAGGTCCGGGCTAGCCGGCGCCTCCGCTCGAAGAGGTCGCTTGTCGCCGTCATTCCAGCGACCCGAGGTAGCGCGCCACGGCGTCGACATCGGCCGGAGGCAGGCCGGTCGTCGGCATCTCGGCGCCCGGCTTGTGGTCTTGCGGATTGGCGATCCAGCCCATCAGAGCGGCGTGCGACATCGGCAACGTCCCCGCTGCGATCGAGCGTCGGGAGCCGACGTGGGTGAGGTCCGGGCCTGCCCGGCCCTGCTCGCTCACCCCGCGGATGGTATGGCAGGTGGCGCAGGCGCTCTGGGCGAAGACGCTTTGCCCCCGCACCGCCACCGGATCGGCCGGCGCCGCGGCCGGCCGTGCCTGGCCGGTCCGCCAGGCGGCATATTCGGCGACGCTCTCGACCTTAACATTCAGCGCCATCTCGGCGTGCTGCAGGCCGCAGAACTCGCCGCACTGGCCGCGCAGCCAGCCCGTCCGCCGCGGCGTCAGGGTCAGTTGATTGACCCGTCCAGGCACCATGTCGAGCTTTCCGCTGAGGTTGGGGACCCAGAACGAGTGGATCACGTCGGCCGCGACGAGCTCGATCCGCGTCGGCCGGTCAACCGGCAGGTGCAGCTCGTTCGCGGCCTCGATCCAGCTGCGCGTCGGCGCGTCCCAGTACTGCACGCGCCACCACCATTGGTGGCCGGTGATGCGCACATCCGGCGGCGCGGCGCCGTCCTTCGCCAAGGTGCGGTCGACCAGGAAGCTGGCGATCACCATGACGCTCAGGCCGACGACGATGAACCCAACCCATCCGGCCAAGCCGCGCTCCAGGCGCCGGTCGTCCGGCGATACGTCCGGCGGATGAAGCGTCGCCGCCAGCTTTCGGCGGCCGCGCCAGATGGCCGCGGCCAACAGCACCATCACCAGCAGATAGGCCACGCCGCAGATGGCGACGATCAGCCCGAGTAGCCCGTGTAGCACCTGCGCCTGATCGCCGGCCGGATCGAGCACGCTCTGCTGGCCCGCGCAGGCCGCAAGGCCGAGCGGCAGGAGGACGGCGGCGCGTCTCACCGCAAGGCGCCCGACCAGGAGGCGCCGGACGGCTCGCCCGCCTGGGCCGCGCTGGCTCGCCGCCGCTGCATGGCCTTTGTCTGCGGCAGTGACCTCACATAGCCGGCCATCTGCCAGATCTGCCGCGAGGGAATGCGGTTCTCATAGGCCGGCATGCCCGGCGCGCCCGCAGCGATCGAGCGGTAGATCTCCGCGATCGTGCCGCCATGCGCCCACCGGCCATCGGGCAGGTTCGCGGCGCCGGTCGAGGTCTCTGTGTGGCAAGCGTCACACGCGGCCCAGCGGAACAGCCGACCCCCTTCGGCCTGTTCGAACCGGTGGGTGGCGTAGAGCGTCTGGCGGCTATCTGTCACGCCGGTCGGCGCCGTTCCTGGCGGGGAAGGGCCGACGTTGCGTTTCTCGGGGCTGCAGGCGGCGAGAGCGCCCATCACCGCGCACGCGACGGCGACCGCCAGCCGCCTGCCGACGGCTCGCGACAGGCGCAGCGCCAGGACCCGTTGTTGCGTGCGACCACCGGTCATTCACCCTCGGATGGCCCAAGAAACAGCTTGGCCGAGAGTTCCTCGCCTTAACGAAAGGTAGAGCCTGCAAAGCCTTCCCCCTCGGGCGAACGGCCACACGGTCACCCGGCGGACCCTTTCGTCGAACGAGGGCGTTGGTCGGAAAACGGCCAAGGGGCGAAACGTGCGCCAGGGACCCAAGTCGAAGCCCAAGATCGAACCCTACGAAGGCCCGGCTGGCGGCTACGGGTCCCTGAAGTCGGTCAGCGAGATCCTCGTTCGCGAGGGGCTGGCCGTGCGCGGCATCGAGCCGCTCGCCGTCCAGAACAAGCCCGATGGCTTCATGTGCGTCAGCTGCGCCTGGGGAAAGCCGGCCAAGCCGCACCCGGCCGAGTTCTGCGAGAACGGGGCCAAGGCGACGGCCTGGGAACTGACCAAGCATCGCCTCGACGTCGAATTCTTCGAGAAGCACACCCTGACCGAGCTCGAGACCTGGCGCGACTACGACCTCGAAGAGGCCGGCCGCCTGACCCGGCCGATGCGCTGGGACGCCGAGACGGATCGTTATCTACCGGTCTCGTGGGAGGAGGCTTTCGAAGAAATCGGCCGCGAACTGAAGATGCTGTCGGCCGATCCCGACCAGGCCGTGTTCTATGTCAGCGGCCGCGCCTCTCTCGAGGCCAGCTATATGTGGCAGCTGTTCGCCCGGCTCTACGGGACCAACAATCTGCCCGACAGTTCGAACATGTGCCACGAGTCCACTTCCGTGGCCTTGCCGGAGAGTATCGGCGTCTCCGTCGGGACGGTCACGCTGCAGGACTTCGAACAGACCGACTTCATCATCTACCTGGCGCACAACCCCGGCACCTCGTCGCCACGCATCCTCCACCAGCTGCAGGAAGCCCGTCAGCGCGGCGTGCCCATCGTCGGCTTCAACCCCCTCAAGGAGCGCGGCCTGGAGCGGTTCAAGAATCCGCAGTCGCCGCGCGAAATGATCGGCCAGCGGGAAACCCAGATCGCCGACGTCATCCACCAGGTGAAGGTTGGGGGCGACATCGCGGCTCTGACGGGTGTCTGCAAGGCGCTGATCGCCTCGGACGACGCGGCCGTCGCGGAGGGGGAAGCGGGCGCGACGAACCGCGCCGCACTTTTGGCCGAGACCGAGGACGACGCCGGTTTCTCGATCAAGGCCGCCGCCGCCGGAAAGACCAACCGCCGCGTGCTCGATCACGACTTCATCCGCGAGCACACCGCCGGCTTCGAAGAGTTCGCCGCTTACTGCCGCCAGGCCGACTGGGGCGAGATCGAGGCCGTGTCCGGCCTCACTCGCACCGCGCTCGAAGGTGTGGCGAGGCAGTATGCCGCCTGTGACAAGGTGATGGCGATCTACGGCATGGGCCTGACCCAACACGTCGCCGGCGTCGAGAACGTTCAGATGCTCTGCAACCTGCTGCTGCTGCGCGGCAACATCGGCAAGGGCGGAGCCGGGCTCTGCGCCGTGCGGGGTCATTCCAACGTCCAGGGGCAACGGACGGTCGGCATCACGGAAAAGCCGGAGCTCGTTCCGCTCGACGTGCTCGCCGAGCAGTATGGGTTCGAGCCGCCGCGCCATGAGGGCTACACGACCGTCAAGGCATGCGAGGCGATGATCTCCGGCCAAGTGAAGGCGTTCGTCGCCCTCGGCGGCAACGTGGTCCGCGCCGCACCCGAACAGGAAAAGGTCGAGGCCGCCTGGCGCAAGCTGCGCCTGACGGTCTCCGTCGCCACCAAGCTCAATCGCAGCCACGTCTTGCATGGCGAGATCGCCTATCTCCTGCCGTGCCTCGGCCGGATCGAGATCGACCGCCAGGCGACCGGCGAGCAGGCGGTGTCGATCGAGAGCAGCCTCGCCCAGTTCCACGGCTCGAAAGGGCAGGTGGAGCCGGCCTCGCCGTACCTGAAATCCGAGCCGGCGATTATCGCCGGGCTGGCCCAGGCGACCCTCCCGCCGAACCCAAAGACGCCGTGGGACAACTGGGTCGCCGACTACGGCCGGGTGCGCGAGGCGATCGAGAAGACCTATCCGGCCACCTTCGTCCGCTTCAACGAGCGGCTGTTCGAACCCGGCGGGGTGACCCGGCCGCTGGCGGCCCGCGAGCGCAAGTGGAACACCCGCTCCGGCCGTGCCAACTTCAAGACCCCGACTCAGATGTTCGCGGGCCACCAGGCAAACTTCGGCCAGGACGGCGTGCTGCAGCTGACCACCATGCGCAGCAACGACCAGTTCAACACCACCATCTACGGCTACACCGACCGCTTCCGCGGTGTGCACGGCACCCGGCGGGTGGTGTTCATGAACCCGGCCGACCTCAACGAGCGCGGGCTCCAGGCCGGCGATCTCGTGGACCTCCGCACCGCCGTCGACGACGGCGTCGAGCGCATGGTCCGCCAGTTCGAGGTCGTCTCTTACGATATTCCGCAGGGCTGCTGCGGGGCTTACTTCCCGGAGGCCAACCCACTGGTGCCGCTGTGGCACCACGACACCAAGGCCCACACCCCGGCCTACAAGGCGATCCCGATCACCGTCGCGCGCTCCGCCTCGCAGGGACGGGCGCAGCCGGAGTAGCCCCGGCCGGTCAGGGTCGGAACAACGATAACTCCACCCGGTATGTCGCCGCCTGGCCCGGTGCGACGCGCACCATTCCGGTGTCGACCTCCGCCCGCCAGGCCCCAAAGGGGTCGGCGAGGTTGAACTGCGGTTCCATGACGATGAACGGCTGCTCCGGCGGCGCATAGACCTGGACGGCCCGCACGGGCGGCGAGGGGCTCGTGAGCCGAACCCCCAGCCCGGCGACCGGATCGGTCATCTCGGCGACGACCCCGTCCGCGGCAGAGAGACCGGTGAAGCAGTCGTCGAGGTAGAGATCGCCCAGCGGACGCCCCTTCGCGTCCCGGAAATCGTAGGGCGTGCCGGCGACGTCGAGCAGCCGCCCGGTCGGCAGCACTTCGTCGTAATCGTTGACCTCCGTGCGCAGCGCGGCGGGGACCCGCAGCCGCGCCTGCTCGCGCCCGCCGCTCGGCACGCGGAAGTAGGGATGCCATCCGATCCCGAGGGGGCTCGCGACCTCGCCCCGGTTATGCGCAGACACCTCAAGTTCGATCCGCCCGGCCGCCAGTCGCCAGGCAAAGCCCAGATTCAGCTCGCCTGGCCAATGATCGCCGAAAGCCCGAGGAAGACTCCCGGTGACCTCGGCGGGCGAGACCTGTTCGAAGGAAACGGCGGCATCCAGGATCAGGCCGTGCATGGCGTAGGTCTCGGCCCCCGGCGCCTTTCCGCCCCAGTTGCGCGGCAGCCGGCGCACCTCGCCGTCGATGGCGGTCTCGATCTCGCGCGTCTCGGCGAGCGGTCGGCCGCGGATGCGATTGGCGTAGGGGGCGAGCACGGCGCCCCCGAAGCTGAAGGCGCGCGAACCCGCGAAATCCTCGGGGCCGCCGTCAAGCTGCGTCGCCGCCGCCTCGACCGATGGCGCGTGGAGCAACTCCACCCGCTCGCCGCTCGGCAGGGCGGCGATCGCCTGCAGCAGCATGAAGCCACGGCCCGGCAAGACCGTCGCCTCGACGATGCTCGGGGCGCCCTCCGCCGGATCGGCGCTCAGGGTGACGACCGGCAGGCCGCCGATGTGCGGGCCCGCCATGGGTCAGCCCGGCTGCTCGGTTCCGGTCCGCAGTTCGACCACCCGCATGTCTCGGGCGTCGGCCATCTGCCGCTTGGAATGGATTTCCGCGTACTCGGAGGG
>NZ_JBIIGK010000076.1:0-14161 GCF_044236515.1 Phenylobacterium sp. | reverse complement strand
GGGTCGAACCTGAGTATGGAGACCGCAATGGACCGCGCTCAAAAGCAGGAAGCCATCGAAACGCTGAAAGGCGATTTCGCGGGCGCCGGCGCCGTGGTCGTGACCCACTACATGGGTCTGACCGTTGCGGAAATGACCGATCTGCGGGGCAAGCTGCGTGAGCAGGGCGCCCAGCTGAAGGTGGTCAAGAACACCCTGGCCCAGAAGGCTCTGGGCGGTGCGATCGGCGAAGCGGGCGACAGCCTCTTCAAAGGTCCCGTCGCCATCGCCTTCGCGGCCGATCCGGTGTCGGCCGCCAAGGTCGCGACCCAGTACGCCAAGGACAACGACAAGTTCTCCGTCGTTGGCGGTTTCATGGGTGAGCAGGTGCTGGACAAGGCTTCGGTGACGGCGCTCGCGTCGCTGCCTTCGCTCGACCAGCTCCGCGCCAAGCTCATCGGCCTTGTCCAGGCGCCCGCGACCAAGATCGCTGGCGTGCTGCAGGCGCCGGCGGGTCAGCTCGCACGCGTCATGGGCGCCTACGCCGCCAAAGACGCCGCCTGATCGTCATCTTCCCGACAACCCCATCTTACGTAAGGACCTATTGAAATGGCCGATCTCAACAAGCTGGTGGACGACCTCTCCGCCCTGACCGTCCTGGAAGCCGCCGAGCTCTCCAAGCTGCTCGAAGAAAAGTGGGGCGTCTCCGCCGCCGCTCCGGTCGCCGTGGCCGCCGCTCCCGCCGCTGGCGGTGGCGCTGCCGCCGAAGCCGCTGAAGAGCAAACCGAGTTCACCGTTGTTCTGACCGCCGGCGGCGACAAGAAGATCAACGTGATCAAGGAAGTCCGCGGCGTCCGTCCGGACCTCGGCCTGAAGGAAGCCAAGGACCTGGTCGAAGGCGCTCCGCAGACCGTGAAGGAAAACGTCTCGAAGCAAGAAGCCGAAGAGATCAAGAAGAAGCTCGAGGAAGCCGGCGCCACCGTCCAGGTGAAGTAAGCCGTCCGCCTCTGGCGACGAAACGGAGAGGGCCGGGGGGCGACCCCCGGCCCTTTTTCTATGGCCAAGCTTACAACCTAAGAAAATTTACAGCGTCACCACAACCGCCGGGAACTTTGCGAAGAGCTATCGGGTTGAGGGGGTGCGCGACCAGCGTAGACTATCGGAAGCTAGCAACACCGGCCCCCGGGCCGGCACTGACCAGACGGCGGCGTCGGGATCTCCACCCGGCGCCGCCAACTTTTTGCGGCTTGGCCAAATGCGGGGGCTTTCCTTCGGCCGGCAAAACGCTTATCTCCGCATCTTCGCGAAAATTTCCGATTCCGATGACGCGGCTTTTTCGCGCGTGATTGTCCCGAGGCATGGCCAGCCGCCCTCCGGCCATGCGAGGGGACGCCCCCGACGACACGGGGGCTTTCCAGCGTCCGGCTTCCCGGCAGGGGAGCATGAGGGTGGACGCAGGATGCAAAAGCTCGACAGCGGGACTCCGTTCCCGCGGGTCCTCAAGGGATAAACATGGCGCAGTCCTTCACCGGCAAGAAGCGGATCCGGAAGTCGTTCGGCCGCATTCCCGAAGCCGTGCAGATGCCGAACCTGATCGAGGTTCAGCGGTCTTCGTACGAGCAGTTCCTGCAGCGCGAGACGCGCGCCGCGGATCGCCGGGAGGAAGGCGTCGAGGCCGTCTTCAAGTCGGTGTTTCCGATCAAGGACTTCAACGAGCGCGCCGTGCTCGAATACGTCTCCTATGAGTTCGAGGAGCCGAAGTACGACGTCGAGGAATGCGTCCAGCGCGACATGACCTACGCCGCGCCGCTGAAGGTCAAGCTGCGCCTCATCGTCTTCGAAACCGACGAAGAGACCGGCGCCCGCTCCGTGAAGGACATCAAGGAGCAGGACGTCTACATGGGCGACATCCCGCTCATGACGGAGAAGGGCACCTTCATCGTCAACGGGACCCAGCGCGTCATCGTCTCCCAGATGCACCGCTCGCCGGGCGTCTTCTTCGACCACGACAAGGGCAAGACCCACGCCTCGGGCAAGTTGCTGTTCGCCGCCCGCGTGATCCCCTACCGCGGCTCGTGGCTCGACTTCGAGTTCGACGCCAAGGACATCGTCTACGTCCGCATCGACCGCCGCCGTAAGCTGCCGGCCACCACCTTCCTGATGGCGCTGGGCATGGATGGCGAGGAGATCCTCTCCACCTTCTACGAGACCCTGTCCTACGAAAAGCGTTCGGGCGGCTGGGCCACGGCCTACAAGCCGGAGCGCTGGCGCGGCGTGAAGCCGGACTTCGCCCTCGTGGACGCCGACACCGGCGAGGAAGTCGCCCCGGCCGGCACCAAGATCTCGGCCCGCAACGCCAAGAAGCTCGCCGACGGCGGCCTCAAGACCCTGCTGCTGGCCCCCGAGGCCCTGACCGGCAAGTATCTGGCCCGCGACCTCGTCAACTTCGAAACCGGCGAGATCTACGCCGAGGCCGGCGACGAGCTCGACCCGACCCTCCTGACCTCGCTCGAAGAGCAGGGCTTCGCCACCCTTGAAGTCCTCGACATCGACGACGTCACGGTCGGCGCCTACGTCCGCAATACCCTGCGCGTCGACAAGAACACCGCCCGCGAGGACGCGCTGTTCGACATCTATCGCGTCATGCGTCCGGGCGAGCCGCCGACGGTCGAAGCCGCCGAGGCGATGTTCAAGAGCCTGTTCTTCGATTCCGAGCGCTACGACCTGTCCTCGGTCGGCCGCGTGAAGATGAACATGCGCCTGGAGCTGGATTGTCCGGACGACGTGCGCATCCTGCGCAAGGACGATGTCCTGGCGGTCCTCAAGACCCTGGTCGGCCTGCGCGACGGCCGCGGCGAGATCGACGACATCGACAACCTCGGCAACCGCCGGGTCCGGTCGGTGGGCGAGCTGCTGGAGAACCAGTACCGCGTCGGCCTGCTGCGCATGGAACGCGCCATCAAGGAGCGCATGAGCAGCGTCGACATCGACACGGTCATGCCGCACGACCTGATCAATGCGAAGCCGGCGGCCGCCGCCGTGCGGGAGTTCTTCGGTTCCTCGCAGCTGTCGCAGTTCATGGACCAGACGAACCCGCTGTCCGAGATCACCCACAAGCGCCGCCTCTCGGCGCTCGGCCCGGGCGGTCTGACGCGTGAGCGCGCCGGCTTCGAAGTCCGCGACGTTCACCCGACCCACTACGGCCGGATCTGCCCGATCGAGACGCCGGAAGGCCCGAACATCGGCCTGATCAACTCGCTGGCCACCCACGCCGTGGTCAACAAGTACGGCTTCATCGAGAGCCCGTACCGCCGCATCCGCGACGGCAAGATCACCGAAGAGGTGGTCTACATGTCGGCCATGGAAGAGGCGAAGCACGTCATCGCCCAGGCCAACATCAAGCTCGACGGCGGCGCCATCGTCGAGGACCTCGTCCCCGGCCGCGTCAACGGCGAGCCCAGCCTGCTCCCGAAGGACCAGGTCGACCTGATGGACGTGTCGCCGAAGCAGGTGGTGTCCGTCGCCGCCTCGCTGATCCCGTTCCTCGAGAACGACGACGCCAACCGCGCCCTCATGGGCTCGAACATGCAGAAGCAGGCCGTGCCGCTCATCGAGAGCGATGCGCCGCTGGTCGGCACCGGCATGGAAAGCGTCGTGGCGGTTGACTCCGGCGCGGTCGTCGTGGCCCGCCGCCCCGGCGTCGTCGAACAGATCGACGGCACCCGGATCGTCGTCCGCGCGACGGAAGAGACCGACCCCACCAAACCGGGCGTCGACATCTACCGCCTGCAGAAGTTCCAGCGCTCCAACACCTCGACCTGCATCAACCAGCGTCCGCTGGTGCGCGTGGGCGACCGGATCCGTGAAGGCGACGTCATCGCGGACGGCCCGTCGACGGAGCTCGGCGAACTGGCGCTGGGCCGCAACGCCCTCGTCGCCTTCATGCCCTGGAACGGCTACAACTTCGAAGACTCGATCCTGATCTCCGAGCGCATCGTGCGCGACGACGTCTTCACCTCGATCCACATCGAGGAATTCGAGGTCATGGCCCGCGACACCAAGCTGGGTCCGGAAGAGATCACCCGCGACATCCCGAACGTCGGCGAGGAGGCCCTGCGCAACCTCGACGAAGCCGGCATCGTGGCGATCGGCGCCGAGGTCCTGCCGGGCGACATCCTGGTCGGCAAGGTGACGCCGAAGGGCGAAAGCCCGATGACCCCGGAAGAAAAGCTGCTGCGCGCCATCTTCGGCGAAAAGGCGTCGGACGTTCGCGACACCTCGCTGCGTCTGCCTCCGGGCGTCGCCGGCACCATCGTCGAGGTCCGCGTCTTCAACCGTCACGGCGTCGACAAGGACGAGCGGGCCCTGGCCATCGAACGTCACGAGATCGACCGCCTCGGCAAGGACCGCGACGACGAGTTCGCGATCCTCAACCGCAACATGACCTCGCGTCTGCGCCAGCTGCTGGTCGGCAAGACCGCCGTCTCGGGTCCGAAGGGCCTGGGCCGCGGCGAGATCACCGCCGACAAGCTGGAAGAGATCGCGCCCGGCCTGTGGTGGCAGATCGCCCTCGATGACGAGAAGGCGATGGGCGAGCTGGAGGCCATGCGCCGCCAGTTTGACGAGGCCCGCAAGCGCCTCGACCGCCGCTTCGAGGACAAGGTCGACAAGCTGCAGCGCGGCGACGAGCTGCCGCCCGGCGTGATGAAGATGGTCAAGGTTTTCGTGGCGGTGAAGCGCAAGCTGCAGCCGGGCGACAAGATGGCCGGCCGTCACGGCAACAAGGGGGTTATCTCCAAGATCCTGCCGATCGAGGACATGCCCTACCTTGAGGACGGCACCAGCGTCGACGTCGTGCTGAACCCGCTGGGCGTGCCTTCGCGGATGAACGTCGGCCAGATCTTTGAGACCCACCTCGGCTGGGCCGCCGCCGGCCTCGGCCGCCAGGTCGCCCGGATGCTGGAAGACTGGCAGAACGGCGGCCAGCGCCAGGCCCTGATCGAGCATCTGCGCGACGTCTACGGCCCGGAGGAAGAGCTGCCGGAGACCGACGAGGAGCTGGTCGAACTGGCCCGGAACCTGTCGAAGGGCATTCCCTTCGCCACGCCGGTCTTCGACGGCGCCCACATCGACGACATCGAGAACCTGCTTGAGAAGGCCGGTCTCGACCGCTCGGGTCAGTCGTACCTGTACGACGGCCAGTCGGGCGAGCGCTTCAAGCGTCCGGTGACGGTCGGCTACATCTACATGCTGAAGCTGCACCACCTCGTCGACGACAAGATCCACGCCCGCTCCATCGGCCCGTACTCGCTCGTCACCCAGCAGCCGCTGGGCGGTAAGGCGCAGTTCGGCGGTCAGCGCTTCGGGGAAATGGAGGTCTGGGCTCTGGAGGCCTACGGCGCCGCCTACACCCTGCAGGAGATGCTGACGGTGAAGTCGGACGACGTGGCCGGCCGGACGAAGGTCTACGAGTCCATCGTCCGCGGCGACGACACCTTCGAGGCCGGGATCCCGGAAAGCTTCAACGTTCTGGTCAAGGAGATGCGCTCCCTCGGCCTCAACGTGGAGCTCGAGAACAGCTGACGGTCGCTTGCGCCCTCTCCCGTGCGGGGGAGGGCGCCTCCGCCTCCGTCCTGCTTTGAAATTTTCGCGGGGACCGCCCCGCAGAAGGAACCAAGATGAACCAGGAAGTCCTGAACATCTTCAATCCGGTCCAGGCCGCTCCGACCTTCGACCAGATCCGTATCGCGCTCGCCTCGCCGGAAAAGATCCGCTCGTGGTCGTTCGGCGAGATCAAGAAGCCCGAGACCATCAACTACCGCACGTTCAAGCCCGAACGTGACGGCCTGTTCTGCGCCCGCATCTTTGGCCCGACGAAGGACTACGAGTGCCTTTGCGGCAAGTACAAGCGGATGAAGTACAAGGGCATCATCTGCGAGAAGTGCGGCGTCGAGGTCACCCTGGCCCGCGTCCGTCGCGAGCGCATGGGCCACATCGAGCTGGCCAGCCCGGTCGCCCACATCTGGTTCCTGAAGTCGCTGCCGAGCCGCATCTCGATGATGCTCGACATGGCGCTGAAGGACGTCGAGCGGGTCCTCTACTTCGAATACTACATCGTCACCGAGCCGGGCCTGACCCCGCTGAAGCAGCACCAGCTGCTGTCGGAAGACGACTACATGCGCTTCCAGGAAGAGTTCGGGGACGACAGCTTCACCGCCGAGATCGGCGCTGAGGCCGTCCAGGGCCTGCTCAGGGCGCTCGACCTCAACAAGGAAGCCGACAAGCTGCGCGAGGAGCTGGTCAACACCACCTCCGAGATGAAGCTGAAGAAGGCCTCCAAGCGCCTGAAGCTCATCGAGAGCTTCCTGGAGAGCGGCAACAAGCCCGAGTGGATGATCCTGACGGTCGTGCCGGTGATCCCGCCGGAACTGCGTCCGCTGGTGCCGCTGGACGGCGGCCGCTTCGCCACCTCGGACCTGAACGACCTCTACCGCCGGGTCATCAACCGGAATAACCGCCTGAAGCGGCTGATCGAGTTGCGCGCGCCGGACATCATCATCCGCAACGAAAAGCGGATGCTGCAGGAAGCCGTCGACGCCCTGTTCGACAACGGCCGCCGCGGCCGGGTGATCACCGGCGCCAACAAGCGCCCGCTCAAGTCGCTCGCCGACATGCTGAAGGGCAAGCAGGGCCGTTTCCGCCAGAACCTGCTCGGCAAGCGCGTCGACTACTCGGGCCGCTCGGTCATCGTCGTCGGTCCGGAGCTGAAGCTGCACGAGTGCGGCCTGCCCAAGAAGATGGCGCTCGAGCTGTTCAAGCCGTTCATCTACGCGCGCCTGGACGCCAAGGGCCTGTCGGGCACCGTCAAGCAGTCCAAGCGCATGGTCGAGCGTGAGCAGCCGGCGGTCTGGGACATCCTCGACGAGGTGATCCGCGAACACCCGGTGCTGCTGAACCGCGCCCCGACCCTCCACCGCCTGGGCATCCAGGCCTTCGAGCCCAAGCTGATCGAAGGCAAGGCGATCCAGTTGCACCCGCTCGTCTGCGCGGCCTTCAACGCCGACTTCGACGGCGACCAGATGGCCGTCCACGTGCCGCTCTCGCTGGAAGCCCAGCTGGAAGCGCGCGTGCTGATGATGAGCACGAACAACATCCTGTCGCCGGCCAACGGCAAGCCGATCATCGTGCCGTCGCAGGATATCGTCCTCGGGCTCTACTACCTGTCGCTGGTCAAGGACGGCGAGCCGGGCGAGGGCAAGGTCTTCGCCGACCTGAACGAGATCGAGCAGGCGCTGGACGCCGGCGTCGTGACGCTGCACTCGAAGATCAAGGCGCGCTATTCGGAGATGGATGCCGACGGCGTTCTGGTCCGCAAGGTCATCGAGACCTCGCCGGGCCGGATGAAGATCGCCGCCCTGTTCCCGCGCCATCCGGCCGTGGGTCACCGCCTTCTTGAGAAGAACCTGACCAAGAAGGAAATCGGCAACCTGATCGACGTCGTCTACCGGCACTGCGGTCAGAAGGCGACGGTCATCTTCGCCGACCAGATCATGGGCCTGGGCTTCCGCGAGGCGGCCAAGGCGGGGATTTCCTTCGGCAAGGACGACATCGTCATCCCGGCCCGCAAGGCCCCGATCGTCGAAGAGACCCGCAAGCTCGTGGAAGAATACGAGCAGCAGTACGCCGACGGCCTGATCACCAAGGGCGAGAAGTACAACAAGGTCGTCGACGCGTGGGCCAAGGCCACCGACCGCGTCGCCGACGAGATGATGGCCGAGGTCTCCTCCGCCCCGGTCGTCGACGGCCGCCAGGCCGAGATCAACTCGATCTTCATGATGTCCAACTCGGGGGCCCGCGGCTCGCAGGCCCAGATGAAGCAGCTGGGCGGCATGCGCGGCCTCATGGCCAAGCCCTCGGGCGAGATCATCGAGACGCCGATCATCTCGAACTTCAAGGAAGGCCTGACCGTCCAGGAGTACTTCAACTCCACCCACGGCGCCCGTAAGGGCCTGGCCGACACCGCGCTGAAGACGGCGAACTCGGGTTACCTGACCCGCCGCCTCGTCGACGTGGCCCAGGACTGCATCATCACCGAGGAAGATTGCGGCACCACGCGGGGAATCACCCTGCGCGCCGTGGTCGAAGGCGGCGACGTGCTGGTCTCGCTCGGCCAGCGCATCCTGGGTCGCTTCGCGGCCGAGGACGTCAAGGAGCCGGGCGGCGGCGACGTGATCGTGCCGGCCGACACCTACCTCGACGAGAACATGGTCGACGTGATCGAACGGGCCGGCGTCCAGTCGGTGAAGATCCGCTCGGTTCTGACCTGCGAGACCAAGACCGGGGTCTGCGGCGCCTGCTATGGCCGCGACCTGGCCCGCGGCACGCCGGTGAACATCGGCGAGGCCGTCGGCGTCATCGCCGCCCAGTCGATCGGCGAGCCGGGCACCCAGCTGACGATGCGGACCTTCCACATCGGCGGCACCGCCCAGGTGGCCGAGCAGTCGTTCTTCGAAAGCTCGAACGAAGGCGTCGTGAAGATCAGCGGCGGCAACACGGTGACCAACGCCGAGGGCCACCTGATCGGCATGAGCCGCAACCTGCTGCTGGTCGTCCAGGTCGACGGCAAGGACCGCGAGTCCTACAAGCCGCCGTACGGCGCCCGCCTGCGGGTCAAGGACGGCGAGACGGTCAAGCGCGGCCAACGCCTGGCCGAGTGGGACCCGTACACCACCCCGATCATCACCGAAGTCGGCGGCCGCGTGCGGTTCGAGGACTTGGTGGAGAACTTCTCGGTCCGCGAGGAAGCCGACGAAGCCACCGGCATCTCCAACCGCGTCGTCATCGACTGGCGCGCGTCGACCAAGGGTTCGGACCTGCGTCCGGCCATGGCGGTGCTGGGTGAGGACGGCGCCTACAAGCGCATCTCGAACGGCGGCGAGGCCCGCTACCTGCTGCCCGTGGGCGCCATTCTCTCCGTCGGCGACGGCGACGAGGTGAAGCCCGGCGAGGTGCTGGCCCGTATCCCGACCGAAAGCGCCAAGACCCGCGACATCACCGGCGGTCTGCCCCGCGTCGCCGAGCTGTTCGAAGCTCGGCGTCCGAAGGACTGCGCGGTCATCGCCGAGATGGACGGTCGCGTCGAATTCGGCCGCGACTACAAGAACAAGCGCCGCATCAAGATCACGCCGGAGGATGGTGGCGAGGCGGTCGAGTTCCTGATCCCGAAGGGCAAGCACATCGCCGTCCACGACGGCGACGTGATCCGCAAGGGCGAGTACATCATCGACGGCAACCCGGACCCGCACGACATCCTGCGGATCCAGGGCATCGAGGCGCTGGCCGACTTCCTGGTCAACGAGATCCAGGAGGTCTACCGACTGCAGGGCGTGCCGATCAACGACAAGCACATCGAGACGATCGTCCGGCAGATGCTGCAGAAGGTGGAGATCCTCGAGCCCGGCGACACCGGCCTGCTCAAGGGCGACCACCTGGACAAGCTGGAAGTCGACGAGGAGAGCGCCAAGGCGGAAGCCCGCGGCGGTCGCCCGGCGATCACCCAACCGGTCCTGCTCGGCATCACCAAGGCGTCCCTGCAGACCCGCAGCTTCATCTCGGCGGCCTCGTTCCAGGAGACGACACGCGTGCTCACCGAGGCTTCCGTCCAGGGCAAGATCGACACCCTGGAAGGGCTGAAGGAGAACGTCATCGTCGGCCGCCTGATCCCGGCCGGCACGGGCTCCTACCTGCGCAACCTGCAGCGCATCGCCGCCAAGCGCGACGAGGCCCTGACGGCCAGCCGCGAGGAGGCCATGGAGCCGCTGCCGGAAGTGATCGCCGTCGAGGCCGAACAGGCCGAGCAGGTCGAGTCCTAAGCTCAGACCCGCGAAAAGCGACAGACTGCGAGCGGCCCGGGAGCAATCCCGGGCCGTTTTGCTGTCTAGGCAATGCGAGGACGCTCCGCCTAAGCTTCAGCGTGATGGAGCGCGCGCTGTTCTTCCTTGAGGAAGCGACCCTTCATGGGCTCGGGCTGCTCGTGATTGTGCCGTTGCTGGCGATACCGATCCTGCGTTGGCGGGGGGAGCCGGATTTGAAGAGGCGGCTCCTTTGGATTGCTGCCGTGACGATGCCTTGGGTGGCTCTTGCAAGTCTCTGCGCCGTCGAATGGCCCGACTTGTCGTCGCACCATCGCTCGAGGCTTCAGGTCGTCGGCTCCGGCTTGTTTGTCGTCACCGTTCTCGCTGCTTGCGCTGGGATTGTCGCCAACCGGGGCGCGAGGTGGTTCTTCCTCGGATGGGGTATCGTGAACGTCTGGTTCGCAGCCATCGGCGTCATCTTGTTCGCGATGGCAGTCGCTCACTCCGTTACGCCGTCTACGGCCGCCTGAAGCGTCAGGACCGCCGGACCCGCCTCGCCGGCGCGGACCAGGGCGGGGTCGTCTGCGACTATCGCGGCTACTCCGAGCCGGAAGAGGTCATCTGCCTGATGGCCGAGCGCGCCTGACGAAAGCCACTACTTCACCCGCGGCACGAACCGGACCCGGATGCTGGAGAAGATCGAGGCGTTTCTCGCCACGAACCTGCCGACGGCGAACTGACGGCGCCTTCCTTTCCGGCCCTGGCCCCCTAGATCAGAACGGACCGAAGAACAGGAGGTCTCTCCGTGCCGCTGCTGCTCTGTCCCAACGACAACACCGCGATGCAGAACGTCAACCGCAACGGGGTCGAGATCGACATCTGCCCGACCTGCCGCGGCGTCTGGCTCGATCGCGGCGAGCTCGAGAAAATCCTCGGCGAATCCCGCCAGGAGGCGGCCGGCCAGCAGCAGGACCGCCAGCGTTTCGAGCGCGAGGTCCAGGACTTCCACCGCAACCCCGACGCCTGGAAGCAGAGCCACCCCTACGACGACCGCGAGAAGCGCTACCGCTACGACGACGACTACCACTACAAAAAGAAGAAGAAGCGCCTCGACATCTTCGACATTTTCGACTGACGCCGCGTCTCAGAACGGCGTCCGCAGGGCCGGCCGATCGTTGCCGAGGTCCCGCGCCATGTCCTCCGCCGTGCCGATCGACGGCCGCGCGCCGGGGGCGGCCGGCGAGGTCGGCGGCGCGTTGCGGTAACGGACGCTCTCCGCCTTGCGGGCCGCCGAGGCGTCGAAGATCGCCGCCTTGTCCGGATCGAGCGCCGGCCCGAGGTACGGCGCGTCCCGCGCCCCGGCGCCCAGGCGCTCGTCGCAGTCCTCCCGCTGCTCCCGCGTCAGCCTCGAGCGATCGGCGCAGCCGAGGTTGCTGCTGCGCAGGACCCGGCCGATGTCAACGGCCGGCTCCGGCGGCCGGGTTGGTCCCGGCGCCGGGGCGGGTGCGGCGATCTCGCGCGGGGCCGGCGCCGCGATGATTCCGTCGCTGATCAGCGGCCGCACGTGGGCCGGCAGGTCGCGCGGCCGCACCTGGCGGCGGTGCAGGCGGATCTCGCCGGGCCGCCCGTCGGGCCCCCTTGGCGCGGCCCGCGGTGCGAGCAGGATCGGGATCACCGGGTGCGGCGGCGCGCCGTCCATCTCCTGCACCGCAGGGCGCAGGACGGGCGCATGCAGGACGAGCGCCGTCATCACCCCGGCGTGCAGGATCGCCGAGGCGACAATGATGACCGTCGTGCGGCGCACCCTCGCCGTCGCCATAGCCCTCCGCCCCACCGAATCCAGGCTATCGGATGCGTAGGCCGCGGCCTTTTCGTGGCGCCGGGCGGGCAGGGGGCGCCTCCTTGCGCAAACGTTGACGCGCGGCTGCTTCGCGACTATGTAGCGCCCTCTTTCGGGACCGGAAGTTATCTTCCAGTCCGGAAGCGCGGTTTCCGCCGGAACGCAGCCTTTGCGCGCCGGCGGGTTTTTGCGTTCGCCGGACGGGTCTCGGACCAGACCACAACAACGACCCCAATCGAGGCGCCTCGGCCAAACGGCACACGCCTCCACGCAAGCGAGACTAGATGCCTACAGTCAACCAGCTCATCCGCAAGCCGCGCCAGGACAAGCCCTCGCGCAACAAGGTGCCGGCCCTGAAGGGCTGCCCCCAGCGCCGCGGCGTCTGCACCCGGGTCTACACGACCACCCCGAAGAAGCCGAACTCGGCGCTTCGTAAGGTCGCCAAGGTGCGCCTGACCACCGGCATCGAAGCGGTGTGCTACATCCCCGGCGAAGGCCACAACCTGCAGGAGCACTCCGTCGTGCTCATCCGCGGCGGCCGGGTGAAGGACCTTCCGGGCGTCCGCTACCACATCCTGCGCGGCGTGCTCGACACCCAAGGGGTCAAGGACCGCAAGCAGCGCCGTTCGCTCTACGGCGCCAAGCGTCCGAAGTAAGGATCAGAACCTATGTCCCGCCGCCGTCGCGCAGAGAAACGCCAAGTCCTTCCCGACCCGAAATTCGGGGATCTCGTTGTCACGAAGTTCATGAACTACGTGATGTACGAAGGTAAGAAGGCCGTCGCCGAAAACATCATGTATGGCGCGTTCGAGATCCTCGAAGCCAAGCGCAAGGACCAGGGTCCCCTGGAAACCTTCCACGCCGCGCTCGAGAACGTCGCGCCCGCCATCGAAGTCCGCTCCCGCCGGGTCGGCGGCGCCACCTATCAGGTGCCCGTCGAAGTCCGTCCGGAACGCCGCAAAGCGCTCGCCATCCGCTGGCTGGTCAGCGCGGCGCGCAAGCGCGGCGAGAACACCATGACCGAGAAACTGGCCGGCGAGTTGCTGGACGCCTCCTCGAACCGCGGCACCGCGGTGAAGAAGCGCGAAGACACGCATAAGATGGCCGAAGCCAACCGGGCGTTCTCGCACTACCGCTGGTAAGCCCCACTCCTGGGCTTTCAGAGCTTTCCGGCGCGGGTGGTTTGAGCTAAACCGCCCGCGCCGTTCGTTCGGCCCCCTCCACGAACGCCCTTTTTCCAGAGCTGTCCGCTATGCCCCGCACGCATAAAATCGAAGATTACCGCAACTTCGGCATCATGGCCCACATCGACGCGGGCAAGACGACGACGACTGAGCGGATTCTGTATTACACCGGCAAGAGCCATAAGATCGGCGAAGTCCACGACGGCGCCGCGACCATGGACTGGATGGAGCAGGAGCAAGAGCGCGGCATCACGATCACGTCGGCCGCGACGACAGCGTACTGGAACGACCGGCGCCTCAATATCATCGACACCCCTGGCCACGTGGACTTCACCATCGAGGTTGAGCGGTCGTTGCGCGTGCTCGACGGCGCGGTGACCGTGCTCGACGGCAATGCCGGGGTGGAGCCGCAGACCGAGACCGTCTGGCGTCAGGCCGACAAGTACAAGGTTCCCCGGATCGTGTTCGTCAACAAGATGGACAAGCTGGGCGCCGATTTCGACAAGTCGGTGGAATCGATCCGCGACCGCCTGGGCGCGAAAGCGGTTCCGATCCAGCTCCCGATCGGCTCTGAATCCTCGCTGCGCGGCCTTGTGGACCTGGTCCGCATGAAGGCGGTTGTCTGGGACAACGACGGCCTGGGCGCGACCTACCGCGACGAAGAAATCCCTGCCGATCTCAAGACGAAGGCTGAAGAAGCCCGTCACTACATGATCGAGAACGCCGTCGAGCTCGATGACGAGGCGATGGAAGCCTATCTCTCCGGCGAAGAGCCGTCGGAAGAGACCATCAAGAAGTGCATCCGCAAGGCGGTGCTGAACGGCGCCTTCTATCCGATCCTCTGCGGCTCGGCGTTCAAGAACAAGGGCGTGCAGCCGCTGCTCGACGCCGTTGTCGACTACCTGCCGTCGCCCGTCGACATTCCGCCGACCAAGGGCATCGACTTCCGCACCGAGGAAGACATCGAGCGCCGCGCTTCGGACGAAGAGCCGCTGTCGATGCTAGCGTTCAAGATCATGGACGACCCGTTCGTCGGTTCGCTGACGTTCTGCCGGATCTACTCGGGCAAGATCGAGACCGGCCTGGGCCTGCTGAACTCGACCCGCGACAAGAAGGAACGCGTCGGCCGCATGCTGCTGATGCACTCCAACAACCGCGAGGACATCAAGGAAGCCTATGCGGGCGACATCGTCGCCCTCGCCGGCCTGAAGGACACCCGCACCGGCGACACCCTGTGCGACCCGACCAAGAACCCGGTCATCCTCGAGCGCATGGAATTCCCGGCGCCCGTGATCGAGATCGCT
>NZ_JBIIGK010000075.1:0-14221 GCF_044236515.1 Phenylobacterium sp. | reverse complement strand
GAGCCTACCGCCTCAGGGCCGGCCAGCGGCTGGATCATCGGGAAGGCGCCGCCGAAACCACCGTCGCCGCGGCTGCGCCGGATGAGGTTCTCGGCTGGCGATCGGGGCGGCTGATCTACCGCGACCGACCGCTGTCCGAGGTGGTCGCAGACCTGAACCAGCACTTCGAGCGTCCGGTCCGCATCGCCGATCCATCCCTGGCGCGCATCCTGGTCTCCGGCGTCCTGGTGCTCGACGACCAGGATGCGGTGCTGCGCCGGCTTGCCTTGCTTGGCCCTATCGAGGCAGTAGGTTCAGGATCCGGCGTAACCTTGCGGCGCAACGACGCGAGGCGCTGATGGGGGCCCGGGTCGATTCCGAGACGCGGCGGGCATCTGACGGGAACGCTTGCCGCCGCCGCCGGGCTTAGCCTCCTTGCGGCGACGACGACGGCCGCCGCCGAACCGGTCCGGCGATTTTCCATTCCATCCCAGGCCTATGCCGACGCCCTGATCGGGCTGGCGGTGCAGGCCAATGTCAGCATCGTCGGCGTGTCGACCTGCGGATCCGGCCGATCGCAGGGCCTGTCGGGGCCTTACTCCCTGGAGGTGGCGCTGAGCCGCCTGTTGGCCGGCGCGCCCTGCACCTTCCGCATCGTCGATCCGCAAACCGTGCGCATCATCGCCGTGGCCACGCCTCGGCGCGAGCCGGCCCGCTCCGCGCCGCTGGTCGCCGAACTGATGGTGACGGCGATGAAACGGCCGGCCAGTCTCGGTCGGGTCCCGGCGGCCGTCAGCGCGCTTGCGGGCGACCAGATCGACCTGACGAGCGCCAGCGAAATCGGCCGCACGACCGGGCAGTTGGCCGGCGTCCTGACCACCAACCTCGGTCCGGGCCGCGACAAACTGCTGATCCGCGGCCTGTCGGACGGCGCCTTCACGGGCCGGGCGCGATCCACGGTCAGCACATACCTCGACGACGCGCCCCTCAACTATAACGCCCCCGATCCGGATCTGCGGCTGACCGACGTTGAACGGGTGGAGGTGGCGCGCGGCCCGCAAGGAGCGCTGTACGGCTCCGGAGCACTCAGCGGCGTCTACCGCATCGTCACTCGCAAACCCGTGCTCGACGTCGTCGAAGGTGGGGTCAGCGCGCTAACCGCTTGGACCAAGGGCGGATCGGCGAGCCGGGCGCTGGACGGCTGGATCAACCTGCCGCTCGCGGAGGGGCGCTTGGCGCTGCGCGCCGCCGCCTATCATGACATTCAGGGCGGCTATCTCGATAACGACCGGCTGCAGGTCTCGAACGTCGACCGGACCAGCCGGAACGGCGGGCGGCTGGCCCTTAGGGCGCAGGTGACGGACGCCTGGCAGGTGGACCTCGCCGCCGCCGGCCAGCGCCTTCGCTCAAACGACACCCAGTACATTGCCGCCGGGATGGGCCAGCAGCGCTCCAACGGCCTGCGCGAGGGGCATAAGAACGACTTCGCCGAAGCGGCGCTGACGGTGCGCGGCGATCTCGGGTTGGCGAGCCTGAACTCTGCTCTCGCCTACGTCCACCACACCTACGCCAGCGAGTACGACGCGCTGGCGGCGGCGAGCCCCAGCGTCTTCGATCAGGCGGGCGCCGACCTTGGCCTGTTCTACGAGAGCGCGCGCGTCAACATGCTGGTGGAAGACGTGGTGCTGCGGTCGAACGGGCCGGGCCCGTTCAGCTGGCTGGTCGGAGCCTACGGGGCCAGCACGTTGCAGAAGACGCCGGCGACGCTGGACCTGCGCGGCCCTGCCGGCATGGCGACCTATTATCGCGAGAACCGCCACGATCGCCTGCGCGAGCTTGCCCTCTACGGCGAGGCGGCCTGGAGGTTCGGCGACGGCTGGACGATCGCGGCCGGCGCCCGCGCCTTCGAAAGCCGCATCCGAACCCTGGCCGACGTGATCGTCGAGCAGCCCGGCGTCTCGCGGACCTTCGACGCCCAGCGGCGATTCTCCGGCGTCTCGCCCACGATCTCGCTGCAGCGCGACTTCGGCTCGGACGACCTCGTCTACCTGCTCTACTCCGAAGGCTACCGGCCGGGCGGGTTCAACACTGCCGGGGTTTACGCCCTCCGCGACTCCCGGGTGCTCTTCGGCTCGGACCGCCTGCGCAACTATGAGGCCGGGGCGAAGCTGCGGCTGCGCGACCGGCGGCTGTCGCTGCGCAGCGCCGTGTTCTACGACCAATGGTCGAACATCCAGACGGACCAGTACCGGCCCTCGGGGTTGTCCTACACGGCGAACATGGGCGATGCGCGCATCCTCGGCCTGGAGGCGGAGGCGTCCTACGCCTTCGATTTCGGCCTCTCGGTGCAGGCGAACGGTCTGCTGTCGACCTCGGACATCACGCGCGTCAACGCCGACTTCCTGCGCCTTGCGCCGACGCTGATCGACGACCTGCCCGGAGCGCCCGGATTCTCCGGCGGCGTGCTGGCTCACTACGAGCGGCCGCTCGGCGCCCTCACCCTCCGACTGACGGGCGAGGCCAGCTACGTCGGCCGCTCCAGCCTGTCGTTTAACGCCAGCCAGCCGGCCCGGACCGGCGACTTCCTGCGCGCCCGGCTCGCCGCCGAGCTGGCCGCCGAGCGTTGGAGCGCGGCCATTTTCCTGGCTAACCCGCTGAACCAGGCCGGAGACACCTTCGCCTACGGCAATCCCTTCACCTTCAGCCAGACCCGCCAGGCGACCCCGCAGCGGCCGCGGACGCTCGGTGCGCGGATCGCTGCGACATTCTGACCGAGCAGAATTCTCCGACCGACTGGGGGGCCGGGCGCGAGCACGGCGTCTAGTTCGCTAACGGGCGCGGGGCTGCGTCCGACGAAGGCTGGGGGACGTGGTGATCAAGCTGTCTGCGCTCGTCTGCGCGGAAAACGACGCGCCGCGACTGGCCGAGTGCCTGCGCGGCCTTTCCTTCTGCGATGAGATCGTCGTCGCCGCGGACCGCCCGACGCCGGCCTTGCAGGACATTGCGCGACGCCACCGCGCCACCCTGATCGCAGGCATCTTCCCGCAGGACGGCCAGCGGCGGATGGCCGGCGCCGACGCCTGCACGGGCGACTGGGTCTTAGAGGTCAACCCGGGCGAAGAGGTCGAGCCGGCCCTGGCCTGGGAAATCCGCGCCACCCTGCGCATGCGCCCGGCCGGCGACTGGCTGACCCTGCCGATCGCCAACTATGTCGGCGGCCGCCACGTGCGTCACGGTTGGACCGCCGCCATGGCGCCGACCCGCGAGCCGCGGCTCTACCGGCGGGAGGCGCGACGCTTCGAGAGCGGCTTGCTGTCCGGAAGGTCGGCGGGAGACCTGACCGGCGCCCTGCGGCGGATCCTGGCGGAAGACGCCCGAGGCCTGCTGGCTTGGCTCGGCGGTCGCGAGGCGGCGAGCGGCGGGCCCGTCACCCAGTTCTTCGCCAGCTATCTGGCACGCGGCGGCTGGCGTGAGGGCCGGCTCGGCCTGCTGATCGCCCTGCTTTGCGGCATCCAGCCCTTGCTGGCCGCGTCCCGACCGCAAGGCGAAGCGCGTCCGGTGACGACCTCTCGCCGCGCCGCGGATCTGGCCCGCGTGAGCGCGCGCTAGCCGGTCCTATGGATCGCAATCGGCGGTAAACGTGCTATCGCCCGGACGTTTAGGCGGTTTGGGCGATCTTGATGACGATCCTGGTCACCGGTTCTGCCGGGTTCATCGGCTTCCACCTCGCGCGCCGCCTGCTGGAGCGCGGCGAACAGGTGGTCGGCGTCGACAATCTCAACGCCTATTATGAGCCGGCGCTGAAAGAAGCCCGGCTCGCGATTCTCGAGGCCCTGCCCGGCTATCGCCACGCCCGGATCGACCTCTCCGACCGCGAGGCGATGGCGGCATTGTTCGCCGAAACACAGCCGACCTACGTCGTAAACCTCGCCGCCCAGGCAGGGGTCCGCTACAGCCTCGAAAATCCCGACGCCTATGTGGATTCCAATGTCGTCGGCTTCCTGAACATCCTCGAAGGCTGCCGGGCCGTTCAGCCGAAGCACCTGGTCTACGCTTCCACGAGCTCGGTTTATGGGGCCAACGGCAAGCTGCCGTTCAACGTCCACGACCACGCGGTCCACCCGATCACCCTCTACGCCGCCACTAAGGTCGCGAACGAGGCGATGGCCCACGCCTATGCGCACCTGTTCCGCATTCCCTGCACGGGCTTCCGGTTCTTTACGGTCTACGGCCCCTGGGGCCGTCCGGACATGTCGCCGTTCAAGTTCATCCGCGCGATCCATCGGGGCGAGCCGCTCGACCTTTACGGCGAGGGGCGGATGCAGCGGGATTTCACCTACATTGACGATATCGTCGATGGGCTGGTCGCCGCCTTGGACCGGCCGCCGGCGCCGGACCCGAACTGGAACCCGGCCGCGCCCGACCCGGCGACGAGCGGCGTCGCGCCATGGCGGATCCTCAACCTCGGGGCCAGCCGGCCGGTCGACCTGATGCGCTACATCCGGGTGTTCGAGGAGAAGCTGGGCCGCAAGGCGGTGCTGAACCTGATGCCCATGCAACCCGGCGACGTGACGAGCACCAACGCCGACGTCAGTGAGACCATGGCGACGCTCGATTATGCGCCGAACACGCCGCTGGAGATCGGCGTCGGTCGGCTTGTCGACTGGTATCTTGAATATTATGGCCGCTAGAGATTTATGCGGTAAAGTTGCCTGCGGGGCTTTCTACTGACGATGAGCGTGTGACGTGACCCATCCGTTTGATGCGACGACGGAAATGCCGCCTGTCCGCGGGAGCCGGGCAGAGGACTGGCGGGCCATCCAGGTGGCGCCCGGCCCCGAGATTCCCGACACGCCGAACAGGGACGGGCGACGTCGCGGCCTGATCCTGGCCGTGACCGGCGGGCTGGCCTTCTGGGCGGTGGTCGGAGCCCTGGTGGTCTATATGATCAACCGCTAGGCGCGCGACGGGCGAGGATATCGATCCGGACGTCGATCTCGCGGGAGACCAGGGTCGCGCCGGGATCTGACAGCAGGCCCAGCCCTAGCGCCGTTCTGTCGAGCCGGACCGTGCCAGCCACCTTGGCGGCCCCGTCCTGCGCGTCGAAGGTGAACGGCAGGCGCACCGGCGTGACGCGATCCTTGAGCTTCAGGGCGCCTACCGCTTCAAAACGATCGCCGCCCAGGGCGCGGAACTCGCTGACCTCGAAACGGGCGGTCGGGAAGGCGCCGACATCGAACCATTCGGCCTGGCCGAGCGAGCCTTCCTGGGTCGCGTCGCCGGTCCGGGCCGAGGCGGTGCGGATGGTCACCACCGCCTTGGAGCCGGCCAGGTCAGCCGGGTCGAACCAGACCTGCGCGTCCCAGCCCTCGAAACGTCCGGAGAACGGCTGTCCCGACTGCTGGCCGGAGAAACCCAGCGTCGAGGCCTTGCGATCGATCGTCCACGCCGCGGCCCGCCCGGGCGTGACGACCAGGACCGGGCTCGAGGCGGGTGAGCGCGTGGTTTGCGGGAGCGCCGGGGCCGCACCCTCCGGGCGACCCAGCGCGGCGGCGGCGAGCCCCAGCGCCGCGATGGCGGCGACCCCGGAGATGACCGGAACCAGACCGCGATCCCCGCCGCCAACCGGCTCGGCCGGACGGCGCAGCCACGGGACCATTGCGGCCATGACCCCGTCCCGGTCGACGAACTGGTGCTTCAGCGCGGCGGCGACGTGCAGGGCGATGAGGACGATCGCTCCCCACGCCATCAGACTGTGGGCCGACAGGACCTGGAAGGCGGTCGCCCGCCTAAGTTCAACGGGCGCGTCGGAAAGGGCAGGCAGGTTCGGGACTTCGGCCAGGCCGAACCAGGAGGTTGCGACCGCGAACGGCCGGTCCTGCCCCGCCATCCATCCCGTGGAAACATAGATCCAACCACTGAGCGGAAGGAGGATCATCAGCGCGTAGAAGGCGGCATGCGTCGCCTTGGCGGCGAACCGCTCCAGGCCGTTCATCCCGGCCGGCAGGGCCGGAGCCCGGTGGGTGAGGCGCCAGCCCAGCCGCAACAGGCTCAGCCCGAGGATCGTCAGGCCGATGGACTTGTGCAACTGGAACGCCGCGTAGGCCGCGGCCTGCCGGGCTGGGTCGGCGATGGCGTCCGACATCCACCAGCCCAGCGGGATCATGGCGATCAGGGCCGCCGCGATCAGCCAGTGAAGGCCGATCGCCACGGCGCTGTAGCGGCTGGGCGCGTGAGCGCTCATTGAGCCGGCGCCGAGCCTTCGACCTGTTGCAGGAATTCACCGTTGAACGTGAACTTCACCGCATCGCCGACCGGACCCGCGGCCATGCCGAAGTCCGAGCGATTGAGAGCGCCAGTCGCTGTGAAGCCGATGGCGCCGACCGGCATCATCGGATGCTTGGCGAGCGCGCCGTTCAGGGTGACATCGAGGGTGATCGGCTTGGTGACGCCGAGCATGGTGAGATCGCCGGTGACCTTGGCGGTGCGATCGCCGGTCTGCTCGACCTTGGTCGAGACGAAGTCGATGCTGGGGAACTCGGCGGCCTTCAGGAAGTCGGCGCCGATCGCCTCGTCGAAGCTGGCGTACTTCGTGCCCTTGTGCGTCTCGCGATAATTCGCCGGATAGTCCGTCTTCACCGAGCGCGGATCGACGCGGGCGGTGACCTTGATGGCGGTCGGATTGGCCGGGTCGAAGTTCACCGTGGCGTCGATCTTGGTCAGCTTGGCCGTGTAATTCGACAGGCCGAGGTGCGACAGCGACCAGACGAGGCTCGCGTGGTTGGGGTCCAGCTTGTAGACGCCCGCGGGCGCAGTGATCGGCGTCGCGGGGGCGGTCGCGGCGGCGGGCGCAGCAGCGTCCGGCGCGGCCGCAGCCTTCTGTTCGGCGGGCTTGTTGCACGCCGCGAGGAGCACGATGGCGGAAGCCGCCGAGATAAAGCCGATCTTCACGTCGAACTCTCCATGAGGCGACCGTTCGCCAGGGCGACGGCCAAGACTAGACCTGGAACTAATGCTTAGTTTGTCGGAACGCGAGAGCAACCACCGCGCGCGCCGGGAGAAAGACTATTGCTGAGATTGGGCATTGACTTCGGCGGTACGAAAATCGAGGCGGCGGCGATTGATGCCGCCGGGGCCTTCGTCGACCGACGCCGCGCGCCCAACCCCGGCGCCTACGAGGCGGCGATCACCACGGTCCGCGAGTTGGTCGAGGCCGTGGAGCGCCAGGTGGGCGGACGCGGAACAGTCGGGATCGGCGCGCCGGGCTCGGTGTCGCCGCGCACAGGCGTCGTGCGCAACGCCAATTCGGTCTGGCTCAACGGCCGTCCGTTCCAGAAAGACCTGGCGGCGGCCCTGGATCGGCCGGTGCGCCTGGCCAACGACGCCGACTGCCTGGCCCTTTCGGAGGCGGCGGACGGCGCCGCGGCCGGTGCGCGCACCGCCTTCGCCGTGATCCTCGGGACCGGCTGCGGCGGCGGCGTCGCGGTCGACGGCCGGGTGCTGCATGGCGCCAACGGCGTCGCGGGTGAGTGGGGCCACACGCCCCTCCCCTGGCCCGCCCTGGCGGAGACGCCCGGGCCCGCCTGCTGGTGCGGCCGGCGCGGCTGCCTGGAGACCTGGCTGTGCGGCCCGGCCCTGCAACGCGACCACCGCGAGGTCGCAGGCCAGGATCTTTCGCCCGCGGCCATCGCCGCCGCAGCGGCGGCCGGCGACGCGGCCGCGGAAGCCACGCTCACGCGCTATGTCGGGCGCCTGGCGCGGGGGCTGGCCGTGGTCTGCGACCTGATCGATCCCGACGTGATCGTATTCGGCGGCGGGCTGTCGAACCTCCAGCGGCTGTATGCGGATCTCCCGGCTGCGGTCGCGCCGCACGTCTTCACGGACCACTGGCAAGCGGCGCTCAGGCCCGCCCGCTGGGGAGATTCGTCGGGGGTGCGCGGCGCGGCCCGGCTTTGGGACCAGCCGGCTTGACCCTTCGGCCCGGACCACGGATGGAAGCCCCCATGAGCAGCTTCGAGACGCTTTCGGCCAAGCTGGCGGACCGCAGCGCCCGGGTCGGCGTGATCGGCCTGGGCTATGTCGGCCTGCCTCTGGCGGTCGCCTGCGCGCGTCAGGGGTTTACGACCCTGGGCTTTGACATAGACCCGTCCAAGGAAGCGCACATCCGCGCCGGCCGCTCCTATATCGACGCGGTGTCGGGCGACGAGCTGGCCGGCCTGGTGACGTCGAAGCGCCTCTCGGCGACCACCGCTTACGACCGGCTCGGCGAATGCGACGTGGTAGTGATCTGCGTGCCGACGCCGCTCAGCCGCCACCGCGACCCGGACTTGTCATTCATCGAGACCACGGGGCGGGAGATCGCTGCCCGCCTGCGGCCAGGACAGCTGGTGGCGCTGGAATCCACCACCTACCCCGGGACGACCCGCGAGGTGCTGAAGCCGATCCTCGAGGCCGGCGGCCTGATCTGCGGCGAGGACTTCTTCCTCGGCTTCTCGCCCGAGCGCGAGGATCCTGGCAACGCGGCCTTCGAGACCGCAACCATTCCCAAGGTGGTCGCCGGCGACGGCCCGCAGGCTTCGGCCCTGATGCAAGCCTTCTATGGCGCCGTGGTCAAACAGGTGGTGCCGGTCTCGTCGCCGGACGTCGCCGAGGCGGTGAAGATCACCGAGAATGTCTTCCGCGCCGTCAACATCGCCTTGGTGAACGAGCTGAAGCTCATCTACGGCGCGATGGGGATCGACGTCTGGGAAGTGATCGAGGCGGCCAAGACCAAGCCGTTCGGCTACATGCCGTTCTATCCCGGGCCGGGTCTCGGCGGCCACTGTATCCCGATTGACCCCTTCTATCTGACGTGGCGCTCGCGCGAGTTCGAGATTTCCACCCGGTTCATCGAGTTGGCCGGCGAGATCAATACCTTCATGCCGCACCACGTGGTCGAGGTGCTGGCCCGCGCCCTGGACGAGCGGCTCAAGCTGGCCCTTAGCGCGGCGAAGATCCTGGTGGTCGGCCTCGCCTACAAGAAGAACGTCGCCGACGTGCGCGAAAGCCCGTCGTTCAAACTGATGGCGCTGCTCGAGGCGCGGGGGGCGAGCATCGCCTTCCACGACCCGCACGTGCCGCAGGCCCCGAACACCCGGGAGCATCCGGAATATGCCGGCCAGGCGTCGGTTGCGCTGGATCCCGCCGCTTACGATGCGGTGCTGATCGCCACCGACCACGACGCTGTCGACTACGGCGCCTTGACGTCGGCCAGGCTGGTCGTCGACACGCGCAACGCCATGGCTGCGCGAGGGATTTTCGGCCCTAACGTCGTCAAGGCCTAGGCGATTAGCGTCATCAGCCCGCCGACCAGGTGATAGAGCGACGTCGCGGGCGCCGGCTCGTCGGCGAACGTCCCGTCGGCCTCGAGCTTGTCGCGCCAGACGCCGCGCCTCGGGGTCTGCAGGAACGGATAGAGGCCGTTGGCGGCGACGAGGGCGTCGGCCTCGGTTCCGAACTTCAAGGCGGCTCGGAGGAACTCGGTCTGCCCCCAGAGCCGGGCGACCGGGTCGCGGATTGCCCCGCCCGCCCAGAGGCCGCCAACCGCCACCCGCCGCGCCTCGTCGACGCCGGTGAGACCGTGGGCGTAGAGCCGCCGGACGACGGCCTCGTTGTCCTGACCGCGGCGCTGCGCCCAGGCGTCGAGCAGGAACGCCCATTCGAATTGATGGCCGGGTTCGATCAAGCCGCCGTCGGCGTCGGCCCTGGCCGCCCAGTCGGCGTCGAAGAATTCGCGCAGCACGCCCGTGACCGGATCAATGAACCGCGTCAACGCCAGATCGGCGATCTCGTCGGCGACCACCGACCAACTGGCGTCGCCGACGGCTTCCCAGGCCAGGGCCGCCTCGAAGAGGTGCATATGGGCGTTGGCCTGAAACGGCTGCTCCCCCTCTTCACGCCAACCGCCGGCCGGGTTCCGGAGAGCCTGCAACGCGCCGCGCAGGGCGTACGCCTCGTCCCGCAGGTCGCCGTCGAGGCGCTCAAGCACCGCCATGGCCAGCAGGGTGAAGGCCTGTTCGTAGAGCCAGGACTGAGCATCGATGATCTCGCCGTTCTCATCGACCGAGAAGGCGTAGAGACCGTCCGGGCGCTGGTAAGCCGTGCGGTACGCCTCGAAGCCCCGCCGGGCGACGGCGGCGTAATCCGCGCCCCAGCCCGCTGAGGCGGCGCTGGCGAAGCTCCAGACCTGACGGGCCTGCACCCGGGCGCGGCGTGGTGCTGCGATCGGTTGGCCCTCCACCGTCAGCTTTTCCTCGAAGGCGCCGGTCCGGGGATCAATCCCGACGTTGCGCCAGAGTGGCAAGGCGTCCTGCGTCAACCAATCGGCATACCAGGCGCGGGCGGCGGCAAGGGTGTTAAACGGCGTGGTCACCCTCGCCCATTATCAAATGAACCCGAGCTAAATCACCACCTCGTGGTTGCAGGCGACGATTTCCGGCGCGAAAAGCCAACAGCGTCACAAGCGAAGGTCAGATGACGAAGATCCATCCGGTCATCCTCTCCGGGGGCTCGGGCTCCCGGTTGTGGCCCCTGTCGCGCGAGAGCTATCCGAAACAGCTGCTGCCGCTGATCGGCGAGACGACCCTGCTGCAGGAGACGGCCCTGCGGGTCACCGACTCTGCGCGCTTTCATCCCGTGACGGTGGTCGCGAACGCCGAACATCGCTTCGTCATCGCCGAACAGCTTCGCCAGATCGATGCGCGCACGCCCCGCATCGTCCTCGAGCCGATGGCCCGCAACACCGCCGCCGCCGTGGCGACGGCCGCGCTGCTCGCCGCCGACGACGATGCCGAGGCGCTGATCCTTGTCATGCCCGCCGACCACGCGGTGCCCGATGCGGCCGCCTTTGTCGCCACCATCGAGGCCGGTCTGCCGGCCGCCAAGGCGGGCAACCTCGTGCTGTTCGGGATCACGCCGGATTCGCCGGCGACGGGCTACGGCTACATCCGCGGCGGCGAGGCGCGAGAGGGCGCGGCGCGGGCCGTACAGGCCTTCGTCGAGAAGCCGGACCTCGCGACCGCCGAAGGCTATGTGGCAAGCGGCGACTATTACTGGAACGCCGGCATCTTCCTGCTGCCGGCCGCCTCGGTCATCGCCGAACTGGACGCTCACGCGCCCCAGGTGCTGGCTGCGGTCCGCGCGGCGGTGCAGGCGGCGACCACCGACCTCGACTTCCTGCGCCTCGATCCGGAGGCGTTCGCCAGGAGCCCGTCGATCTCCATCGACTATGCCGTGATGGAACGCACCAGCCGCGCTGCAGTGGTGCCAGCCAACTTCATGTGGAGCGACGTCGGCGCGTGGTCGGCGCTCTGGCGACTGGCCGCCGACGGCGCCGAGGGCAATGTCGAGATCGGCGACGTAGTTTCCGAGCAGACCACCGGGTCGTACCTGCGCAGCGAGGGTCCGCTGATCGCCACCCTCGGGGTTGAGAACCTGATCGTCGTCGCTACTCCCGACGCCGTGCTGGTGGCGAGCCGTAAGGCGGACGAGGACGTCAAACGCATCGTCGAGCGGCTCAAGGCCTCAAACCACGCTACCGCCGTGCAGACCCGAAAGGTTCACCGCCCCTGGGGCTGGTACGAGGGGTTGCACACCGGCGATCGGTTCCAGGTCAAGCGGATCACCGTCAAGCCGGGCGGCGTCCTGTCGCTGCAGAAGCACTTCCACCGGGCCGAACATTGGGTGGTGGTCAACGGCACCGCCGAGGTGCTGGTGAACGGCGAGCGAAAGCTGCTGGCGGAGAACGAGTCGGTGTTCATTCCGCTTGGGGCCGAGCACCGGCTGTCCAACCCGGGGAAAGTGCCGCTGAACCTTATCGAGGTGCAATCGGGACCCTATCTCGGCGAGGACGATATCGTCCGGCTTGAAGACGTCTACGCCCGAGCCTGATCCAGCCCGACCATGGGTCGCGAGAGAGTACGGAATGCCCAGCAGCACCGGCCAGGCCACGACGACGAACGCGAGCCGCTATCTCCAGCAGCTCTGCAAGCACTGGTCCCACAGCCTGGCCGTGGAGTTCACGCCGCAGACGGGCCGCATCGTCTTCCCCAAGGACAACCGCGGGGCGAATTGGCCCGGCGACGCCGTCGTCACCCTGACCGCGCACCCCGATCGCCTGGAATGCCGCCTCGACGCGAGCGTGGACGAACAGCTGATCGGGATGCAGGGCGTCCTCCAGCGCCACCTCGACCGCTTCGCCTTCCGTGAGGCCCCGCTCGCGATCGCCTGGAGTCCAACGGCGCCCTGAGCCCATCCGGGTTGCGCCGACATCTTTTGGTTGTGATCCGGATAGAACGCCGCGACAGCTAGGCGGGTTCGGGTCAAGATGACCCAGTGGGATCGGAACCAACCCACGGCGGGAGGCGACCGGGAATGTTGCTGGCGCTTGGAGCGGACCAGGTTTCTGGGCTGGCGCAGCGCCTCGCCGCCCAGGCGACGCCCGATCCCGGGCTGGACCGGATCGCCAGCCTCGCCGCGGAGTTGTTCGACGCCTCCGGCGCTGCCGTCGCCCTGTTCGAAGATGGCCGTCTCGTGCTGCGCGAAGGTGCGCAGATCGAGGCGGGCGACGCGGGCGATGATCTGGCCAAGATCCTGACCGCCGCCCGGCGGGCATTCGTAAGCAACGCCGACCTGTCCGTAGTCGGCAAACGGCTGATCGCCGCCGCCCCGATCCTCGGCGCCAGAGAGGGGGTGATCGGCGGGCTTCTGGTGCTGGGCGCAGGCGAGGCGGCGCCGCCGGATGCCCAGGCCCTGGCGCGCCTCGACCTGCTTGCCGGGCTGGCGGGAGATCGGCTTCAGGCCGCGCTGGCGCCGGCGTTGGCGGCGAGCCGCCTGCAGCTGCTGGATTTTGTGGAGCAGACGGTTGGTGCCGGGCACTGGTTCTACGAGGCGGGCAGCCGATCGGTGATCTGGTCGGAGGAGATGTACCGTCTCACCGGCCTCGACCCCGGCGGGCCGCCGCCGGACCTTGAAACGGTCATCGGCCTCTATCCGCCTGAGGAGCAACGGCGGTTCACCGCCTATGTCGAGGACGCGCTAGCGCACGGGTCGGGCCTCGACAGCGTCGTGCCGCTCAACCGCCGGGATGGCGCGCTGCGCCACATGCACATCCGCTCGCGCGCCTTGAGAGACGCTGGCGGTGCGGTGATCGGTCTGTTCGGGGTGATGCAGGACGTCACCGAACAGCAGCTGCGCCTGAAGGCCGCCGAGAACAGCCGCGCCCGCTATCAGCTGCTGGCCGAGAACATGGCCGACGTCGTCACCCGCATCCGGATGGATGGGGCCAGCAGCTACATCTCTCCCGCCATCCAGGCCTTGATCGGCTACAAGCCGCGCGAGATGGCGGGCCAGCCGGCGCAGGCTTTCGTCTGGCCCGAAGACCGCGCCTTGCTGCTCGGGGCCTTCGCCCGCATGGCGCGCGGCGAGAGCGAGTTCACCCTGCAGCACCGCGCCAAGCATCGCGACGGGCGCCCCGTCTGGGTCGAGACGCGTTTCCAGCTGATTCGCGACGCAGAGGGCAAACCGGTCGAGATGATCGCGGTGCTCCGAAACATCGACGAACGCAAGAAGGCGGAGGACGCCCACGCCGAGTCCGAGGCCCGCTACAGTTTGATCGCCGAGAATGCGCGCGACATGATCTCGCGCACCCGTCTCGACGGAACCGTCCTGTACATGTCGCCCAGCGTGCGGGCGGTCGCCGGTTACGATCCGGCCGAGCTGATCGGCAACAGCATTGGACCGTACGTCCATCCCGATGATCTCGAGGGACTGCGTAAAGTCTTTCAGGAGCTCGCCGACGGCGTGCGCGAGGGCGGCGAGCCGGTCCGCTACCGGGTCTGCCACAAGGACGGGCGGTGGATCTGGATCGAGGGCAACCCAACCCTGCTGCTGGATTCCGAGGGCAAGCCCTGCGAGTTCGTCGATGTCTCGCGGGACGTCACCGATCAGGTGGAGCTCGAGCAGGAATTGGTGGCGGCGCGCGACGCGGCCAATGCCGGGGCGCGGGCGAAGTCGGAGTTCCTGGCCAACATCAGCCACGAGCTGCGGACGCCGCTGACTGCGGTCATCGGGTTCGCGGGCATGCTGAGCATCCGCCCGGAGCTGGCCCCGGAATCGCGCCGGTTCGTCGAGCGCCTGCAGGTCGCCAGCCGGGCGCTGCTGTCGACGATCAACGACGTCCTCGACTTCTCGACCCTGGAATCGG
>NZ_JBIIGK010000074.1:0-14266 GCF_044236515.1 Phenylobacterium sp. | reverse complement strand
CGCCTCGCCCGCCGTCGCCACATAGATGTAGGCCAGGAACGCCGAGGCGGCGCCGGCGAACAGGGCCAGGAACAGCAGCGTCAGCCGAAACGGCGTCGTACGCAGGAGGCGCGGCAGGCGCACCTTAGGTCAGGCGTCCAGCCGGTAACCGGCGCCGCGGACGGTCTGGAGCATCGGACGATCGAAGCCCTTGTCGATCTTCGAGCGCAGGCGCGAGATGTGGACGTCGATGACGTTGGTCTGCGGGTCGAAGTGATACTCCCAGACCTTTTCCAGCAGCATGGTGCGGGTCACCGACTGGCCGGCGTGACGCATCATGAACTCCAGCAGCTGGAACTCGCGCGGCTGGAGGTCGATCTCCTTGCCCTGGCGATGCACGCGGCGCCCAATCAGGTCCATCTCGAGGTCGCCGACCCGCAGCAGGGTCTGGACGGAGCCGGTCTCGCGACGGCGGGCCAGAGCCTCGACCCGGGCGATCAGCTCGGCGAAGGCGTAGGGCTTGACGAGGTAGTCGTCGCCGCCGGCCTGGAGGCCGGCGACGCGGTCGCCGACCTCGCCGAGCGCCGACAGGAAGAGGACCGGCGTCTGGTCCCCTTCCCGGCGCAGGGTGGTGATCAGGGTCACGCCGTCCATGCGCGGCATCATGCGGTCGACGATCATCACGTCGAACTCGCCGTCGCGGGCGGCGGCGAGGCCCTCCTCGCCGTCAGCCGCGCGGCGGCAGTCGTGCCCGGCCTCGGTCAGGCCGCGCTCCATGGCCTCGGCCGCCTCGAGGTCGTCCTCGACGATCAGGATCCGCATGATTCCGCTCCCGTGTACGGAGCGGAGCCTACCGCGAAAGCTTGAGCGGCAGGAAGGAGGTGCGACCGCTGCGGTAGACGCCGACCAGGACGCTGGTGCGGCCCGACTTGCGCGCCGCCTCGACGACCGCCGCGACATCCGCCGCGCCGCTCACCGCCCGGTCTCCGGCGCGGACGATCACGTCGCCACGACGCAGCCCCTTTTCGGCGGCGTCGGAGGACTGGTCGACCGAGGCCACGAGGGCGCCGCGAACGTCGGCCGGCAGGTTGAGCTGGCGACGCGAGGCCTCGTCGAGCGGGGTCAGCGCCAGGCCGAGGATCGGCGCGGCCTGGGGCGCCGGGGCGCCGGGCGCACCCGGGACCCGCGAGCCCGGGGTGTTGTCGTTGGAGGCGAGCTCGCGTTCCGACGGACGGGTCCCGGAGCGGATCTCGACCACCTGGCGGCGACCGTCGCGCACGACGTCCAGGCGCAGGGCGTCGCCAGGCCGCCCCTGGGCGACGCGGCGGGTGAGGTCCGACGAGCTCTTCACGCTCTGGCCGTTGATGCCGACGACGATGTCGCCGACCCGCAGGCCGGCGCGCTGGGCCGGACCGCCGGCGACGAGGTCGGCGACGATGGCGCCGCGCTGGTCGCCCATGCCGGTGGCCTCGGCCATCTCGCGGGTGAAGTTCTGAATGCTGGCGCCGATGTAGCCACGCTCGATGCGGCCGCCGCGGATCAGCTGCTTGGTGACCGTGTTGGCGACGTCGGCCGGAATGGCGAAGCCGATGCCGACCGAGCCGCCCGACGGCGAGAAGATCGCCGTGTTCACGCCGATGACCCGGCCGTAGATGTCGAAGGTCGGGCCGCCCGAGTTGCCCCGGTTGATCGGCGCGTCGATCTGGATGTAGTCGACGAAGGTCTCGCCGATATCCCGGCCATAGGCCGAGATGATGCCGGCGGTGGCGGTGCCGCCGAGGCCGAACGGGTTGCCGACCGCGATCACCCAGTCCCCGACGCGCGGCGTGGCGGCTTCCTCGAAGTTGACGAACGGGAACGGGCCGCGGCCGCCCTTGACCTTCAGCACCGCGAGGTCGGTGCCTTCGTCGCGGCCGACGATCTCGGCTTCGAGCTCGGTCTCGTCCTTCATCACGACGGTGATGCGCTCGGCGTTCTCGACCACGTGGTTGTTGGTGACGATGTAGCCGTCGGCGGAGATGAAGAAGCCTGAGCCGGACGACTGCTGGCTGGGCAGGCGCGGCTGGCCGCGCTCGGTCTGGCCGCCGCGCGGCGGCGCGGTCGGGTCGTCGGGGTTCGCCTCGTCGTCCGGCTGCGGCAGCAGGAACGGCAGGCCGGGGATGGCGCGGCGCAGCGCGTCGGCGCTGGCGCGGCTGGTCACGTTGATCGACACCACGGCGGGCGACACGCGCTCGAAGATGTCGGCGTAGGACATCGGCGCGCCCGGCGGCGGGGCAAAGATCGGGGCGGTGGACGCACGGATGAGCTGCGGCTCGGCCTGGGCGGCGGGCAGGCGCATGCCAGCGCCTGCCACGGCCGCGGCCATGACACCGGCGCCGGCCACGGCGCCCAGGAGGTAACGCGTCTTCTTCGAGGTCATAAGCCTTGTTTTCCCTAAGCGGGCTTCCTTGTCCGGGCCCCGGCACTGTCGCCCGTCCGAACAACGTAATTGCGATGCACCGAAGCGCAACGCCCCTCAAGTTACGTTTAGGTCACCCTCCGCTCGGCTTCGCGTCGGATATTTGGCGCAAAGATGTCAGAGGCCCTGGTCGCGGGAGATCCGCGCCAGCTTGTCCGCCTCTTCCTGCGAAAGCTCGGCGTCCGGGGTTCGGTTCCGAAGTCTGGCGAACAGCAGGCCGCCGCCGACCAGTAGCACCAGGAACGGGCCGATCCAGAGCGCCAGGTTGCCGGCCGAGAAGCTGGGCGTCAGGAGAACGAACTCCCCGTAGCGGTCGGTGAGGTAGGCCTTGATCTGAGCCTCGCTGCGGCCGGCGGCGACCTGTTCGCGAACCAGCCGGCGCAGGTCCTGGGCGAGGTCGGCGTCGGAGTCGTCGATCGACTCGTTCTGGCAGACCATGCAGCGGACATCGCGGAAGATCTCGCGGGCCTTCGCCTCCTGCACCGGGTCGGGCAGGCGCTCGGCCGGGTCGGAGGCGGCGGCCATGCAGGCGACGGCGGCCAGGGCGACGAGAAGGCGCTTCATGCCGGCTGGACCTTGCGTCGGGCGACGCCGAGCCGCAGGCGCCGGTCGCAGAGCGAGATGAGGCCGCCGAGCGCCATGATCGCCGGGCCGATGAAGATCAGGCTGGCCCAGGGATTCCAGTAGCCGCGGACGAGCCAGACCGGCTCGCCAGCCGGACCGGCGCGGCGCTCGCCGAGCACGACGTAGACGTGGCTGAGGCCCTGGTTGCAGATGCCGACCTCTGAGGTCGTCTGGCCGCCGGCGGGATAGAAGCGGCGCTCCGGCTTGGGCGTGCAGATCGGCCGGCCGTTGCGGGTGACGACGAGGTCGGCGCGTTCGGCGTCGTAGTTGGGGCCCTCGACGTCGCGGACCGCCTGGAGGGCGACGTGGTAGGCGCCGGCGTCGAGGGCGCCGCCGACCGGCAGGGCCTCGGCCGCCTCGACCTTCCAGCTGGTCTCGAAGACGGCGCCGAGCACGAAGACGCCGAGACCGAGGTGGGCCAGGGTCATGCCCCAGGCGCCGAGCGGCAGGCCGACCAGCCGCCGCCAGGTCTCCGCCGCCGGAGCCCGGAAGGCGCGGACCCGCTCGGCGAGCTCGGCCAGGGCGCCGACGATCAGCCAGGCCCCCATGCCGACGCCGGCCGCGCCCCAACCGTGGCGCGGGCTGACCAGCACCAGGGTGAGGAGGGCCACGCCGCCGGCGATGAGGGCGGCCACCCACAGGCGCTGCAGGACCCCGCGCAGATCGCCGCGTTTCCAGGCCAGCAGCGGGCCGGCCGGGACCAGGATCATGAGGGCCGACATCAGCGGCGTGAAGGTCAGGTTGAAGTAGGGCGGGCCGACCGAGATCGCATCGCCGGTCGCCGCCTCGCGGATCAGCGGGAACAGGGTGCCGAGCAGGACGGTGGCGGTGGCGGCGGCCAGCAGGATGTTGTTGAGCACCAGGGTGCTCTCGCGGCTGATCGGCGCGAAGACCCCGCCGGGCGCCAGCAGCGGCGCGCGCCAGGCGAAGAGGGCAAAGCCGGCGCCGGCGGTGACGCCGAGGATGATCAGCAGCAGGACGCCGCGGGTCGGGTCGACCGCGAAGGCGTGCACCGAGGTCAGGACCCCCGAGCGGACCAGAAAGGCGCCGAGCATCGAGAAGGTGAAGGCGGCCAGGGCCAGGAACACCGTCCAGCCGGACAGCGCCCCGCGCTTTTCGGTGACGATGGCCGAGTGCAGCAGGGCGGCGGCCACCAGCCACGGCATGAAGGAGGCGTTCTCGACCGGATCCCAGAACCACCAGCCGCCCCAGCCGAGCTCGTAGTAGGCCCAGAAGGCGCCGAGGGTGATGCCGACGGTCAGCATGGCCCAGGCGGCCAGCGCCCAGGGCCGCACCCAGCGGGCCCAGGCGGCGTCGATGCGGCCCTCGATAAGGGCGGCGACGGCGAGCGAGAAGACCACCGAGAGGCCGACGTAGCCGGCGTAGAGGAACGGCGGATGGAAGGCGAGCGCCGGATCCTGCAGCAGCGGGTTCAGCGACCGGCCCTCGACCGGCGCCGGGCTGAGCCGCACGAGCGGGTTCGAGGCGAAGGCGGTGTAGGCGAGGAAGACGACGCCCAGCGCCCCCTGGGTCGCGACGGTGACCGCGCGCAGGCCGCGCGGCAGGCCGCCGCCGAGCGCGGCCACGGCGGCCCCGAAGCCGGTCAGCGTCAGGCACCAGAGCAGCATGGAGCCTTCGTGGCTGCCCCAGGTCCCGGCGACGCGATAGAGCAGCGGCTTGTCGCTGTGGGAGTTGGCGGCGACGTTGGCGACCGAGAAGTCCGAGGTGACGAAGGCGTGCATCAGCGCCGCGAAGGCGACCAGCACGCCGAGGAAGGCGACCACCGCCGCCCCCTCCCCGGCCGCGGCCAGCACCAGGGAGCGACGCACCCGGGCCGCCGCCGACAGGCCGACCTGGGCCAGCGACAGCGTCAGGGCGAGGATGAGCGCGAAGGCGCCGATCTCGGCGATCATAGGGGGCGGCTCGCGGCGGGCCGGCCGCCTCCGGCTGTGGCGGCGTCGGTCGAACCGGCGTCGGGCGCGGCGTGCTTCGGCGCCTGGCCGTCGCCGTACCATTCGCCCTGTTCCTTCAGGGCCTTGGAGACCTCGCGCGGCATGTAGCGCTCGTCGTGCTTGGCGAGCACGCGCTTGGCTTCGAAGACGCCGTCGGCGCGGTAGGATCCGGTGGCGACGATGCCCTGGCCCTCGCGGAACAGGTCCGGCAGGTCGCCCTGGAAGACGACCTTGTCGGCGGCCTGCTGGTCCTGGACGGTGAATTCCACCCGCCCGTCAGGATGCTTGACCACCGAGCCTGCGGCGACGAGGCCGCCGAGCTGGATCGAGCGGCCGGGCGGCGGCTTGGCCGCCTCGGCCTGGGACGGGGTGTAGAAGAACGAGATCGAGTCCCGCAGGCCCCACAGGGTCAGGCCGACGGCGAGCGCCAGCACCGGGGCGATGGCGAGGATCAGGGTCAGGCGACGGCGCGCCTTCGGGGATTTGGGCAGGAAGCTCATCGCATCGGCTCCGCTCGCGCGGCATCGGCGAGCTGGTTCAGGATCTCGGGCTGGCGGCCGTAGCGGGCCCGGGCCTGGGCGAGCGTGGCGTCGCGGCTTTGCGTGTCGCCGAGCACCGCATAGGCGCGGACCAGGCGCACCCAGCCCTCGGGATCGTCGGGGTTGGTCTTCAGCCGCGCGGCGAGGCCGTCGACCATGCCGCGGATCATCGCCATCTGGCCGCCGCCGGCGCCGGCGGCCTCAGGCATCGATTCGGCCTCGGCGATGGCGCGGCGGATGAGCTCGGCGCGCTCGTCGCCCGGCGGGACGTCGGCGAGGATGGCGCGCCATTCGGCGACGCCGGTCTTGTCGCCGGCCAGGACCTTGGCGCGGGCCAGGTAGAACCGCGGCTCGACGATCCTGGGGTCGCGCTTGATGGCTTCGGCGAAGGCGGCGCGCGCCTCATCGGTCAGGTCGCCGGCCTGGTAGGCGTAGGCCTCGCCGAGCAGGGACCACAGGTCGGCCCGCTCCGGCGCCAGGGCGACGGCGCGGCGCAGGGCGCGGATCGCGCCGCCGGGGTTGTTGGCGCTGCCCTCGGCCATGGCCAGGAAGCGGTAGAGCTCCGGATCGTTCTTGCGCTCCCGCGTCAGCCGGTTGAGCACGGCGGCGATCTCGGCTGGCTGCAGGGTGGTGAGGTCGCTGGCCTTCCAGGCGGCGAGGCGCTGGGCGAACGGCTGGTTCGGCGTGCCCGGCGAGCCGAGCAGGAGGTAGAGCGCCAGCGCCAGGGCGGTGGCGAGGCCGACGGCGACGAGCACCGGGTAGCGGGCGGCGGCGGCGGCGTCCCAGGCCTGGCCCGGCGCCTCGGCGGCGGCGAGCAGGCGGCGGGCGGCCTCGGCATGGGCGGCGCGGCGTTCGGCGTCGGCAAGGAGGCCGCGGTCGGCCAGCTCGTCGATCTCGTTCAGCTGTCGGCGGTAGAGGACGGCGGTCGGATCGTCTCCCTCGCCGGCGGAGGTGACGGGGGAGGCGGCGCGGGCGGCGCGCAGGAGGATGAAACCGGCGGCTGCGGCGGCGATGACGCCGGCGACCACCCAGAACGCGATCATGGGCTCGCGTTTAGCTCAAAGCGCCGTGATGGGCGAGAGGAGTCAGCCGTCGAGGCGACGGCTGGGGGCGAGAGGAGTCAGCCGTCCAGGCCGGCGGCGCGCGGCGGGTTGGCGTGACAGGCGGCCGAGCGGCGGCGAACCAGGTCGGCGGCCTTCTCGTCGCGGACCAGCCGACTGAACTCGACGACCACGGCGAGGTGCTCGCGGGCGACGTCCTCGTTCTCGCAGTCGCCGGTCTTGATGAGGTCGAGGGTCTCCTCGACGTACTGGTCCAGCATGTCGCCGACCTTCTCCAGCATCTTGCCGCGGGCCGAGGCGAAGCCGCCGTAGTTGGCGCTGGAGCGGATCTCCTGGGCGAAGTGGAGCAGGGTGATGGCGCGGGCGACCGTGCGCGGCTCCGGCGAGACCGTGTGGCGCGGCAGCATGCGGCGGACGCGCTTCAGGCGGGCCGGCTGCATCGGCAAGGCCTGGCCGACGTATTTCTCCGCCTCGCGGATGCGGCCCTCGACGACGGCGGCCAGGGCGCTCTTCTGCTTCAGCAGGCGCTGTCCCCAGCCCTGATCGCGGCCGAGGTCGATGCAGGTCTCGATCTCGGCGATCTGCAGGGTGACCAGTTCGACGACCTTGGCGGCGGCCGCGGCGGTGGCCTCGCCGCCGTCGACGTCGAGGCTCTGGATGTCGCGCAGGGCCTGGTCGATGGCGTTCATCACCCGCTCGGGGAAGCCGCCAAGCTCGGTGGCGCGCAGATAGCGCTCGGTCGGGCGGTCCATGACCGCCGAGATGATCCGCAGGACCATCCACGGATGCGGAAGTTGGGCGGCCAGCATCTCGAAGAACGTCGGGCCGGCGTCGTCGACGATGGCGCAGGCGTCGCGGTAGGCGAGGCGCGCCGAGGCGGTGGTGTCCTCGCCGAAGTGGCTGGTCCACTGGGGCAGACGGGCGGTCGCCCAGCGCACGACGGGGGCGAGGTCGAGGCAGAGCAGGAACCGCTCGCCGCCGCCGGGGCGGTGCTGTTCGCAGAGGTCGCGAACGACGGCGAACTCGCGCGGCTCGCCGGCCCGGATGGCCTCGGCGGCGCGGGCGACGAGGGCGTCGAAGGCGGCGGGCGAGCTCTCGCCGGGACGGTAGTCGTAGAGCGCCTGGGCGGCGGCCTTCACCCCTTGCGGATCGATGACCTTGATGCCCTTCCAGAGATAGGCCAGGGCGATGGCCGGAAAGCCGAGGCCCATCGGGTCGGAATCGGCGCCCATGCACAGGGGGGCGATCGGCTGCAGGACGACGTTGCGCAGGCTGCGCTCGGCGGCTTCCTGCTCGACGAGGCGGCGGACGCTGGCCAGGGCGGTGTCGCCGGCGGCTTCGGCCAGGGCGCTGTGCAGGCCGCCGATCACCCGGTCCGGCGCGGCCGCGACCAGGGTCTTCACTATGGCGATCTTGCGCTCGGACAGAGCGGCCATGCACGGGCTCCAATGCGGACGGCGGTCCGCAGCACGCCACCTTGCCGAGGCGCGGGTTAAGGTTTTCCGAAAGTTGATAAATTTCCGATCAGGCTTCGGCGCGCGGCAGATCGATAACCATCCTCAGGCCGCCCAGGGCGGAGTCGGAAAGCTTCACGTCGCCGCCGTAGGCGCGGGCCAGTTCGTCAACGATGGACAGGCCGAGACCGGAGCCGGGGGCGGTCTCGTCGAGCCGGGCGCCGCGGCGCAGCACCTCGTCGCGGCCCTCCGGCGGCAGGCCGGGGCCGTCGTCCTCGATGCTGAGGACGAGGCGGGCCTCGCCCTTCTCCTCGGCGCGGACGCGGACGCGGCTCTTGCCCCACTTGCAGGCGTTCTCCATCGGGTTGCCGACGATCTCGAGGAGGTCCTGGCGTTCGCCCTGAAAATAGAGGTCGTCGGCGGCGTCCCAGTCGATCTCGACGCCCTTGTCCTGGAAGATGCGCTCCAGGGTGCGGGCCAGTTCGTCGAGCACCTCCTGGACGGAGGTCCGCTCCCCCATCCCCTGCGTGCGCGCGGCGGCGCGAGCGCGGCGCAAGTGGTGGTCGACCTGGCCGCGCATGGTCTCGGCCTGACGGCTGACGACCTCGGCCAGTGGGCCAGGCCGCTGGGCGGCCTCGGTGAGCATGACGGAGATCGGCGTCTTCAGCGCGTGGGCAAGGTTGCCGACATGGGTGCGCTGGCGCTCGACCGTCTCCTGATTGTGGGCCAACAGGGCGTTCAGCTCCTCGGCCAGGGGGGTGATCTCGGTGGGGTAGGTATCGCGCAGGCGCTCGATCTTGCCGCGCCGCACCGCCGCCACCTCGCGCTGCAGGGCGAACACCGGCCGCAGGCCGACCCGCACCTGGATGACGATGGCGGCGATCAGACCCGCGCCCAAGAGCGCGAAAGCGCCGGCGGTCCAGACCACGAAGTTGCGCACCGCCCGATCGATGGTCGAGCGCTCCTCGGCGGCGAGGAAGATCACCGCCGTGCCTTCGAGCTCGGCGTAGACGGCGCGGGCGCGCAGCGGCTCGCCCAAGGGGCCGACGGTGTCGTAGGCGACCGGCTGGCCGGGCCGGGCCTTGAACCGGGCCACGAGGTCAGGAGGCGCCGGCAGCAGCGAATCGAACAGCGAGTAGGAACGGACGATCGGGCGGACCTTGCCGTCCGGGGTCGGCGTGGCGATCGTCCAGTAGCGGCCGGAAAAGGCGCGCAGGGCCCGCTCGTCGGTCAGGGCGGGGGCGAAGATCTGGCCGCGCTCCACGGTCGAGTTGGAGAGCAGGTTGTCGATCAGCTCGCCGAGCGTCTGGTCGACACGCTGCAGGGCCGCCTGGCGGAACAGCAGGGCCAGGACGACGGCGGCGATGACCAGGGCCGCGAGGCTCCAGCCCAGCGCCAGCAGGACGAGGCGGCGGGCGAGCGAGGGCCGGCTGAGCGCGCCCGGAACTTTCAAGGGATCGGGAGCTTCACGGACCGGCCGTCAACCGCCGGCGCCCTGCCCGGCCTCTTCCGGCGGGCAGGACAGGCGGTAGCCGAGACCGCGCACCGTCTCGATGCGGTCGGCGCCGATCTTCTTGCGGACCCGCCCGATGAACACCTCGATGGTGTTGGAGTCGCGGTCGAAGTCCTGGTCGTAGAGGTGCTCGACGAGTTCGGTCCGGCTGATCACCCGGCCCTGGTGCATCATCAGATAGTGCAGCAGCCGGTACTCCAGCGAGGTCAGGCGCAGGGGCTCGCCGTTGACGCTGGCGCGGGCCGCGCGCGGGTCGAGGCGCAGGCCGCCGCAGGCGAGGTTCGGAGCCGCATGGCCGGCCGAGCGGCGCAGCAAGGCGCGCAGGCGGGCAAGTAGTTCCTCGGTGTGGAACGGCTTGGTCAGGTAGTCGTCGGCCCCGGCGTCGAAGCCGGCGACCTTTTCGCTCCAGGCGCCGCGGGCAGTGAGGATCAGCACCGGCGTCGTCATGTTCTCGCGCCGCCAGCGCTCGAGCACCGAGACGCCATCGACCTTGGGCAGGCCAAGATCGAGGATGACCGCGTCGTAGGGTTCCGTCTCGCCGAGATACTGGGCCTCTTCGCCGTCGGGAGCGTGGTCGACCGCATAGCCGGCGTCGGCCAGGGCCAACTTCAGCTGACGGGAGAGGTCGGGATCGTCTTCAACGAGGAGGATGCGCAAGGTTCGGCGTCCCTTTCCAGGCTCTCTATGCCGCTACTGGCGGCCGACGATCCGGCCGCTCTGGGCGTCGACCACGATGACGCGCACCCGGCCATCGGGCGTCTGCCACTGGACGAAGTAAGCGGTCCGGCCGCCGGCGTCGCCGACGGTGGTGTTCAGGTGCCGGCCGGGCATCTGCTGGCCGATCATCTCAAGAACGCGCGAAAGCGGCGCTTGGCGCACGCCCTGGGCCTGCCCCTGACCCTGGCCTTGATGGCGCGACGGCTGCGCCGCGCTCACCGCCGGCGCGGCGGTGGCGGTCAGCAAGGCCGCGATGACCAGGAAACGTTTCATGCGGCCCTTTTCGCCGCCCCGGACTGAACCGAGGCTGAATGGACGACTTATGTCCCGGCGCAGCTGAGCTGTCACGCCTGCCGGTTCAGGTCCGGCGGCGCGGCGTGTAGGGGCGTTTCTGGCGCCAGGTTTCGGCGAACGCCTCAAGGTCCGGATCGGCCACATCGGGCAGGGTAACGACCAGCCGGGCGAAGAGGTCCCCGCGCACGCCCTTGGCGTCGGCCAGGCCGCGCCCCTTGAGGCGCAGGCGGGTGCCGGTGTTGGAGCCCTTGGGCACCGTCACGTTGACCGGGCCGTCCGGGGTGGGCGCTTCGACCTTGCCGCCCAGCACCGCGTCGTAGACGCTGACCGGCAGGTCCATGACCAGCACCTCGCCTTCGCGGCGGAAGATCGGGTGCGGCAGGATGCGCAGCTCGATGAAGGCGTCGCCGGCCCCGGCGCGGCCGGGCGACCCCTGCCCCTTCAGCCGCAGGGTCTGGCCGTCCTGGGCGCCCTTCGGGATGGTCACGTCGATGGTGCGGCCGTCGGAAAAGGCGATCCGTCGTTTGCCGCCGCGTACGGCGTCGAGCAGGTCGACCTCGAGCTTGGCCCGAACGTCAGAGCCGCGTTGGGAGAAGCCGCCGAAGCCGCCGCCAGCCCCGCCGGCGCGGCCGGTGCGGCCGCCGCCGAACATCTCGCCGAGGATGTCGCCCAGATCCGCGCCCTCGAAGCTCTCGCTCTGGTAGCCGCGCCGGCCCGGTCCAGCGTCGCCCCAGGGATTGCCGCCGGGCTGCCGGCCCCAGGGCCCTGCGCCGCCGGTATAGCCGCGCGCCGTCTCGCGGCCGTCCGCGTCGATCTCGCCGGCGTCGAATTTCTTGCGCTTCTCGGCGTCGCCGACGATGTCGAAGGCGGCGCTGACGCGCTTGAAGCGCTCCTCGGCCGCCTTGTCGCCGGGATTGGTGTCAGGATGGTTCTGCTTGGCGAGCTTGCGGAACGCCTTGCGGATGTCGTCAGCGCTCGCGGTGCGCGTGACGCCAAGCTCCTGATAGGGGTCTCGCGCCAAACCTGTGTTCCTGCCGTTCGTCTCTTGAAGAACTTCCGGCTTCTAGATTGGTCCGGCCGTCAGCGCCATCAAGTGCCGCTGTGACAATTTCGCAACAGGACTAGCGGCCGCGCTCGTCGACGAGGTCCCAGGCGGCGAAGTCGAGGGCGTCTTCCGGATCGGGGAGCGCGGTTTCGCTGACCGTCTGGCCGCGGACGGAGACGCCGGCCTCGTGGACGCTGGCTGGGTCGCCGCTGACCAGGGGATGCCATTCGGCGAGGTCGCGGCCTTCGTGGAGGCGGCGGTAGGCGCAGCTCTTGGGCATCCACTCCAGCGCCTCGATGTTGTGAGGCGTCAGCTTGATGCAGTCGGGTACGTGCTTGTGGCGGTCGGGGTAGTTCGAGCAGGCGCAGGCCTGGGCGTCGAATAGCTTGCAGTGGACCCGGGTCGGGATGATCTCGCCCGTCTCCTCGTCTTCGAAACGAACCAGGCAGCAGAGCCCGCAACCGTCGCAGAGGCTTTCCCACTCCGCTACGGTCATCTGTTCGAGGGTCTTGCGTCGCCAGAAGGGTTCACGCGGCATGGGGGCGCTTCCTAACCCCTCACGCGGGCCGAGGCGATACTGTGTTATCCGCAAGGATGGCGCTTTCCGGTCCGGCCGCGAGGCTCTATCTGAGCCCCCCGATGAAAGCCCCTATCCTCGCCCTCAAGGACGTCCGGCTGGCCGACGGCCCACGGATGCTGTTCGACGGCGTCGACCTGGCGCTCGAGGCGCGGGTGCGCGCCTGCCTGGTCGGCCGCAACGGGGCCGGCAAGTCGACCCTGCTGCGGGTGATCGCCGGCGAGGCGCAGGCCGATTCCGGCGAGCGGACGATCACCCCCGGCACGCGCATCGCCTTTGTGCCCCAGGAGCCGCAAATCGTCGGCGCCACCCTGCTCGACCACGCGGTGGCGGGCGGTGCGGAGGCTCACCGGGCGGAAGCGGCGCTGGAGGGCTTCGGCCTCGATCCGCGCAAGCCGGCGACCGGCCTGTCGGGCGGCGAGATCCGTCGCGCAGCCCTGGCCCGCGCCTTCGCCGAGGACGCCGACGTCCTGTTGCTGGACGAGCCGACCAACCACCTCGACATCCTGGCCATCGAGACTCTCGAAGCCGAGATCGGCGCCAGCCGGGCCGCGGTGCTGATCATCAGCCACGACCGCGCCTTCCTGGAACGGGTGACGCGCCGCTGCTTCTGGCTGGAGCACCGGCAGGTGCGGCGGCTGGACGAGGGCTTCGCCGGCTTCGACGCCTGGGCCGAGAAGATCGAGGCGCAGGAGGCCGAAGAGGCGCGGCGGCTGGATGTCACCATCAAGCGCGAGATGCACTGGTTGGCGCGCGGCGTCACCGCCCGACGGACCCGCAACGAGGGGCGGCTGCGGCGGCTGAACGAGATGCGCGCGGCGCGGGCGGCGCGCGAGACGCGGGGGACCCTCAACATGGGCCTCGCCTCCGGCGCGGTGTCGGGACAGCGGGTGGCGGAGGCCAAGGGTGTCTCGAAGAGCTTCGGCGAGCGGGCGATCCTCAAGACCTTCTCGACCCGCATCCTGCGCGGCGACCGGCTGGCCATCGTCGGGCCGAACGGGGCGGGCAAGACCACGCTGGTGAAGCTGCTGCTCGGCGAAGTCGCGCCGGACGCCGGCGAGGTGAAGCTGGGGACAAACCTGGAGATCGCCTACATCGACCAGGCCCGCGCGGCGCTGACCCCCGAGATGACGCTGAAGGAGGTGCTGACGCCGGGCGGCGGCGACCAGGTGATGGTCCGCGGCCGGCCGATGCACTACGCCGGCTACGCCAAGGACTTCCTGTTCAACGAAAACCAGCTGCGCCAGCCGGTGCGGAGCCTGTCGGGCGGGGAACGCAACCGCCTGCTGCTCGCCCGGGCCCTGGCCCAGCCGTCCAACGTGCTGGTGCTGGACGAGCCGACCAACGACCTCGACATGGACACCCTCGACCTGCTCGAGGACCTGCTGGCCGACTATGACGGCACCTTGATCCTGGTCAGCCACGACCGCGACTTCATCGACCGGCTGGCCACCTCGACGATCGGCCTCGACGGGAACGGCAAGGTCGTCGAGACCCCGGGCGGCTGGCAGGACTTCATCGGCCAGAACCCGGGCTTCTTCGGTCGCAAGGCGCCGGCCGGCCCCGCGCCGAAGGCCGCGCCCGCCCCGGCCCGGCCGTCCGCCCCGGCCGCCAAGCTGAGCTTCAAGGAACAGCGTCGATTGGAGGAGCTGAACGGCCTGCTGGCCGACCTGCCGAAGAAGATCGCGGTGCTGCAGCAGGGGCTGGCGGATCCGGATCTGTACGGCCGCGACCCGTCGGCTTTCGACCGCTTCAGCCGGGCGCTCGACGCAGCGCAAAGCCAACTTGCGGCGGCCGAGGAAGAGTGGCTGGTCCTGGAAGAACGCCGCGAGGCGCTGGAGACGAGCCGCTGACGGTTCGCTGTGGAAAACCCTAAGACTTTGAACGTTCTGACCTATCCGCGCGCCATCCACAGATGGTTAACAAATTCTTCACATGGATTTGAGCGTTCGCCCACATTGGGGCGGCTTTGGGCGCTTGCGTGATAGCCGGTTCAGGCGCACCGTCAAGTCGCCGAGAGGGACTGCGGCGCGGAGCTGAACCGGCGACGGGA
>NZ_JBIIGK010000217.1:0-3861 GCF_044236515.1 Phenylobacterium sp. | reverse complement strand
AGGGCGGCTCGACGATCACCCAGCAACTGGCCAAGAACGCCTTCCTGACCAGCCGCCAGACCCTGCGCCGCAAGGCCCAGGAGGCGCTGATCGCGCTCTATCTGGAGGCGCGGCTCAGCAAGGACGAAATCCTCTCGCGCTATCTTTCCAGCGTCTATTTCGGCGACGGGGTGTTCGGGCTGCGCGCCGCGGCCCGGCACTATTTCAGCAAGGACCCGGAGCGGCTGAGCGCCGGCGAAGCCGCGCTGCTGGCCGGGATCGTCAAGGCCCCGTCACGGCTGGCGCCGACCGAGGATTTCGCGGCCGCCCAGCGCCGCCAGCGGCTGGTGCTCGCCGCTATGGTCGACCAGGGCATGATCACCGCGCGGCAGGCGCGCCAGGCCCGGCGCGTGCGGCTGCGCGAGGGGCGCGAGGAGCTGCCGGTCGGGTCCTATTTCGCCGACTGGATCTCGGCCGAGACCAAGCGCGCCTTCGACCGCGCCTATGGCGAGGTCGAGGTGCGGACGACCCTGGATTCGGCCCTGCAGGCCCAGGCCCAGCGGGCGATCCGCAGCGGGCTGGCGCGGTCGCGGGGGCTGGACGTGTCGCAAGGCGCGCTGGTCGCCATGCGTACCGACGGGCGGGTGGTCGCGATGGTCGGCGGCCGCGACTATGCCGAAAGCCAGTTCAACCGAGCGACCCAGGCCCTGCGCCAGCCGGGCTCGGCGTTCAAGCTGTTCGTCTACCTGGCCGCCCTGCGCGAAGGGATGACGCCGGAGAGCCCGATCCTCGATGCGCCGCTGAACCTTGGCGGGTGGAGCCCGAAGAACCACGAGGGCCGCTATGCCGGACGGCCGGTTCCGCTGCGCGACGCCTTCGCGCGGTCGAGCAACGTCGCGGCGGTGCGGCTGTCGGAACAGGTCGGCCGCCAGAACGTGATCCGCGCCGCCCGGGACCTCGGAGTCCGGGCCCGGATCCCGAACGATCCGACCCTGGCGCTGGGCACCGCGCAGATGTCGCTGCTGGAGTTGACCAGCGCCTACGCCGCGGTGGCGGCCGGGCGCGCCCCGGTGACGCCGCGCGGGCTGCTTGCGGCGCCGTCCCGACCGCCGCGCACCCGGCCGCTCGATCCGGCCGAACGGGAGGCGCTGCTGGTGCTCCTGCGTGACGCGGTGGCCCGCGGCACCGGCTCGGCCGCGGCGATCCCGGCCCGCGCCTACGGCAAGACCGGCACCAGCCAGGACTATCGCGACGCCTGGTTCATCGGCTTCACCGGCGACCTGGTGGTCGGCGTGTGGGTCGGCAACGACGACAACTCGCCGATGCGTGGGGTGGCGGGCGGCGGCCTGCCGGCCCGGATCTGGCGCGAGTTCGCCGGCTACGCCAGCTCGCGCCGGGACTTTGCGAAGCCGCCGCCGGTCGAGCGGCGGGAGGAGACCGTCGACCTCGAGGCGATCCCGCCGGAGTTGCTGGACATCCCGCCGCTGCCGGCCGACCCCTCGGCGCCCGTCGTGGAGCCCGCGCCCGATCCCGCCGACATCGCGCCGCCGGAAATCCCGCCCGCGCCGCCGCTCGCGCCTCCCGCCACGCCCACGCCGGCGGTCGAGCCCGGCGTCTAGTTCGGCGTCTAGAGTTCGGCCCACATCCGCAGGAGGTTGTGGTAGCTGCCGGTCAGGGCGACGATCGCCGGGCTGTCCTGGCCGGCGTCCTGCGCCAGCTTCTGGATCGCCAGGTCCATGTCGAACAGCAGGGTGCGGCGGGCGTCCTCGCGCACCAGGCTCTGGATCCAGAAGAAGCTGCCGACCCGCTCGCCGCGTGTCACCGGCTCGACCCGGTGCAGGCTGGACGCGGGATAGAGGATCATGTGCCCCGCCGGCAGCTTGACCTCGTGGACGCCGAAGGTGTCCTCGATCACCAACTCGCCGCCGTCGTAGCTGTCGGGTTCGGCAAGGAACAGCGTGGCGGACAGGTCGGTGCGGATGCGCACGCCGCTGTCGCGCTGGAAGCGGATCGCGTTGTCGACGTGGTCGCCGAAGGTGTGGCCGCCGCGGTAGCGGTTGAACAGCGGCGGGAAGACGGTGTGCGGCAGAGCCGCCGACATGAACAGCGGGCTGCGGGCCAGGGCCTCGCGGACCTTCGCCCCGGCCTCGAGCGCGGCCGGCGAGGCCTCGGGCAGCTGCAGGTTGACCTTGGCCAGCGCCGACTGGGGGCCGGAGGTGACATTGCCGTCCACCCACTCGGCGGCGTCGATCAGGGCGCGCACTTCGGCGACTTCGGACGGGGTGAGGACGGCAGGGACGTGCAGCAGCATGGCGGCATCCTAGACGACAATACGCCCCGCCTGCGAGCAGGCGGGGCGCTGATACCGGCTCCGCCAAGGGGAGGATCAGAACCGGTACATCCATGAGAGCACCGGAAAGACCAGCGAGCGGTCTCGGCGCTGCAATTGCGAGGCGTTCTTAAAACTGGCGCGCACCCATTGCAATGAGAATCGTTCGCAAGTTTCCGTGACCGCCGGAGCACGTGGGCCGGAAGAGATTCGCCGCGCCGCGAATCACCGCAGCTTGGCGGCAACCCCGGCGCCGCTCGGGTGTTCCGCCTAGGAGTTCAAGCCCGCGGAGTGACCTCGATGCCGACCGGCGGCGCCTTCGAGATACTGAAGCCGTTCCTGCTGATGGCGGCGATCGCCTTCGCGGTCGGCTTCTTCAGCTATCTGGCGTTCACGCCGGCCGAGGCGAGGCGCGACGAAGCTTGGCGGACCACGGTCTCCGGTCCGTCGTCCGCCGATTGGAACCTCGTCAAGCACATCTGAGCGTCAGCTGCGGGCGACGAACCAGCCGTTGCGGAAGCCGGCCTCGGCCTTGCCGTAGACGAACGGGCCGCCCTCCACCGCCTCCACGCGGCCGCCGGCGGCCTCCAGGATCGCGTGGCCGGCCGCGATGTCCCATTCCATGGTCGGGCCGTGGCGCGGGTAGATGTCGGCGGCGCCCTCGGCGATGCGGCAGAACTTGATGGAGGAATCCATCGGCTCGCGGCGATCGAAGCCGTACTGCTGGGCGAGAGCCAGCGCGGCCTCTTCCTTCATGGTGTGGCTGACCAGGGCGAGGGCGTCGCCGGCGGGCCAGGGGCGGACGCGGACGGCCTGCGGCGCGCCGCCCTGTACCCGCTTCCAGGCCCGGCCGCCAGCCGTCCACCAGGTCTCGCCGGTGGGCGGCGCGCAAACGGCCCCCGCGACGGGGCGGCCATCCTCGATCAGGCCGATGTTGACGGTGAAGTTCGGATCGCCGCGGACGAAGGCCTTGGTCCCGTCGAGCGGATCGACCAGGAAGAAGCGGCGGCCGATGGTCTCCGGAACCCCGGACTCACTGGCGTCTTCCTCCGACACGACCGGGATGTCCGGGAACCGGCGGGCGAGCTCGGCGAGGATCAAGGTCTCACCCCTGCGGTCGGCCTCGGTGACGGGGCTTTCGTCCGCCTTGTGAATGACCGCCAGGCCGGAGCGCCACAGCGGCAGGATCAACGCCGCCGCCAGCTCGCACACCTCGGCCAGCGCCTCACCGACCTCGTTCGACACGTCGCTCAAACCTGCCCCCACCCTTCAGTCCCGCGGATCCTCGCCGACGAACTCGAGCCGCACGACGGCCGCGTCGATCGTCTGCTTGCCGGCGTCCTCGAAGTTCACCGTCACCTTTCGTCCGGCCACGGACTGGACCTGACCCACGCCCCAGTCCGGCCGGGTCGGATGGCGGACCAGCACCCCCGGCTCCAGGAACGGATCAGAAAACGGCTCCATGGGCGATTCTCTTATGGGCCGCCGGGCGTTTTCCAAAGGCTCAAATCACCTCAAGGTCGCCCGCCATGAGCGAAACTCCCTCCGAGCGC
>NZ_JBIIGK010000215.1:0-3868 GCF_044236515.1 Phenylobacterium sp. | reverse complement strand
CCGGCCGAGGTGATCCTCGCCGCCGCCCACGCCCCGGCCCAGCCGGAGCTGCGCCTGGCGACCGCCATCACCGGCAAGGCGGCCGACGCCGTCGCTGTCGAGCCTGTCGCCCTGGAGCCGAAGCCGGTCGCCGTCAGCAAGGCCGTCGAGACCGCCCCGGCGGCCATCGACGCCCCGGTCCCGGCCGCCTCCTAGGCGCTCACCAGCCGCGCCTGGCGCGGATCCAGGCTGGCGGCGATCGCCCGGCTGAGCTCGGGCAGCGAGTAGGGTTTGGCCAGGACCGGGAACTCGTCGCCCATCCGCTCGGCCGCCTGGCTGTAGCCGGTGGCCAGCAGGACCGGCAGGCCCGGCCGCTCCTCGCGCAGCCGCCGCGCCAGGCCCAGGCCGTCGAGCTCGCCGGCCATGACGATGTCGGTGAACACCAGGTCGGGCTCGGCGCCCTCCGACAGGGCGGTCAGCGCCGCCTGGGCGCTGTTGACCGTCTGCACCCGGTTCCCCAGCTGCTCCAGCAACCGGGCCACCACGTCGGCCACCTCCGGGTTGTCCTCGACGACCAGGATGTCCGCCGTCCGCGCCACCGGCTCCGGCCCCTCGGCGGCCGCGGCCGCCGCCGCCGTCTGGGCCCTCGGCAGGTAGAGGGTGATGGTCGTCCCGGCCCCCAGCCGGCTGTCGATCGTCGCCCGTCCACCGGACTGCTGGGCGAAGCCATAGACCTGGCTGAGCCCCAGCCCAGTGCCCTTGTTCACCTCCTTGGTGGTGAAGAACGGCTCGAACACCCGCGCCAGGACGTCCGGCGGGATGCCGACCCCCGTGTCGCGCACGGTCAGCGCCACGAACTCCCCGGCGACGTCGGTGTCGATCTCTCCGGCCGCGACCGTCCGGTTGTGGGCCCGCACCGAGAGGACGCCGCCGCTCGGCATCGCGTCACGGGCGTTGACCGCCAGGTTCAGCAGCGCGAGCTCCAACTCGCTTGGGTCGACCTGGATGTGCCAGAGGTCAGCTGGCAGCTCGAGCTCCAGCCGCACCGAGGAGCCAATGCTGGTCCCCAGCAATTCGCGCAGCCCCTCGGCCCGCTCGTTCAGGGAAACAGGCACCGGCTGCAGCCGCTGGCGCCGCGCGAAACTCAGCAGGTGCCGCGTCAGGTCCTGACCGCGCCGCGACGCCGCCTCGATGGCGTCCAGCGCGCGCAAGGCCCGGGCGTCCTCGGCTAGCCGCTTGCGCAGCAGCTGGGTCTGACCGGACACCACCATCAGCAGGTTGTTGAAGTCGTGCGCCACGCCGCCGGTCAGCTGTCCGATCGCCTCCATCTTCTGCGCCTGGCCCAGCCGCTCATGAGCCTTCTGCAGCTCGAGTTGGGCGTTCCGCCGCTCGGTGATGTCGCGGGTGATCTTTGCAAAGCCGACCAGTTCGCCGTCCTCGTAGATCGCGTCGATAACCACGCTGGCCCAGAACAGGCCGCCGTCCTTGCGCACGCGCCACCCCTCGGCTTCGTAGCGACCCTGGGCCCTGGCGGTCTCCAGCGCGTGCACCGGCACGCCGGCCAGCCGATCCGGCTCGGTGTAGAACCGCGAGAAGTGTTGTCCGACGATCTCGTGGCTGGCGTAGCCCTTGATGTGCGCCGCGCCCGCATTCCAGTTGGTCACCACCCCGTTGGGGTCGAGCATGTAGAGGGCGTAGTCGACCACCCCGGCCACCAGCAGGCGGAACTGACGCTCGCTGGCCGCCAGCGCCTCGGCGGCGGCCCGTTTGTCCGAGGTGTCGCGGGTGATCTTGGCGTAGCCAATGTGCCGGCCATCATCATCGTAGATCGGGTCGATGACCACGCTGGCCCAGAACTGCGAGCCATCCTTCCGCTGCCGCCAGCCTTCGGCCTCGAACCGGCCCTCGCGCAGGGCGATTTTCAAGGCCCGCGCCGGACGACCGGAGGCCCGGTCCTGCGGAGTATAGAAGATCGAGAAGTGCCGCCCGACGACCTCGTCGGCAGCATAGCCCTTGATACGCTGGGCGCCGGCGTTCCAGTTGGAGACGGTGCCGTTCACGTCGAGCATGTAGATGGCGTAGTCGACGACGCCTTCCACCAGGTAGCGGAAGCGGCGTTCGCTTTCCAGCAGCGCCTGCTGCGCCGCCCGCCGCTCGGTCATGTCGCGCGTGACCTTAGCGAAGCCGATCAGTTCGCCGTCCTCGCCGCGGATCGCATGGACCGCCGCGAGCGCCCAGAACCGCGTGCCGTCCTTGCGCAGACGCCAGCCCTCGGTCTCGACCCGGCCGGTCTCGCCAGCTTCAGCCAGGATCTGCTCGGGGCGTCCGGCCTGCTGGTCTTCCGGCGTGAAGAACCGACCGAAATCCTCGCCCAACACCTCGTCGCGGCGATAGCCTTTGATGCGTTCGGCGGCGGCGTTCCAACTGCGGATCCGTCCGGCCGGATCGAGCATGTAGATCGCCTGGTCGCTCACCGCCTCGACCAGGATCTGGAAGAGGCGGTCATCAAGGTCGTGCTTCGTGGTCACGCGGGCACTATCTGCCCACGCGACGACGGATCAAGCCGCATTCCGGCCGGCGCAAAACCGAAGATCCCCGCAAAGAACCGCTTTCCCCGCACGGTGTCCGACTTCGGGAAACGGACCGACTTGGCCACGGTTCCTTCCTAGGCGGATATTTCTGATCTGCTGCGACTCCGGTGATGATCCTTATCAAATGCCACTCGGAGGCGGTGATGAGCGAACCGCGCGAGCAGCTCGCACGCGAACTTCTGGCCTGTCGCTATGACGAACTCACCGACGTACAGCGCAGCGTCATCGACTTGATCGTCACGGAGGCGCCGAGCGGCGTCGATCCGAGATTGCTGATCGACGACCGTACCGTTGGACAGCGCCTGGCCGATCGCGTCGCCGCCGTCGGCGGCTCCTGGGGATTCATCTGCGCGTTCGCCCTGGCCCTGGCGCTCTGGATGGGCTGGAATCTGGTAACCCGCAGCCGCGGGCTGGCCTTCGATCCGTACCCCTTCATCTTCCTCAACCTGATGCTGTCTATGTTGGCGGCGGTTCAGGCCCCGATCATCATGATGAGTCAGAACCGCGCCGCCGCGCGGGACCGTGAGGCGGCCGAGCACGACTACCTCGTCAACCTGCGCGCCGAGCTCGAGATCATGCACCTGCACGACAAACTCGACGGCATGCGTCATCGCGAGTTGCTGGAGATCATCCGGCGGCAGAACGAAGCGCTGCGTCTGTTGCGAGCGGCGGCAGGTCAGACGTCGAAGGCCCCACGCACGTCGCGCAGGGCCAAATCGACTTAGCTACTGCTGCGTCCCATGCTTGCGGCGCTGTTCCGAGTTCTGCTCGAAGTCACGCTTCTCCGCCGGGTCGTGCGAATGGTGTCGATCGCGTTCGCCGCCGCCGCCGGACACACCGCTGTATGGCGTATTCGTCGGCTCGCCCGGCGCCCTGGGATCGACTTTCTTGGGTTGCGGCCTAGTGCGGTCCTCGTGGCTGGCGCCTGGGCCGCCCCAGCGTTCGGTGTTCTCGTGCTTCTCGGGCATGTCAGCGGTCCTGCTGGTAACCCTGGTGATGGGTGTTCTGGTTGATGTTGCCGTGCCGGCCCTGTTCGGAAAGGTTCACATCGTCGTCGCCGGGTTGGCTCGACTGAAGGTCGGTGACCTCGTCCCGGCGGCCTTGTGTATCCCCCTCGATGTGCGGCTTTTCGCCAGGATGGGCGCGCTGTTCGGGGGGGATGGGGGGAGCTTTCGAAGCCATGGGTCCGTCTCCTTTGGAATGGAGTGAACCCCCGGTCGTTGGCCCGGTTCCGCGCCTCAGGCGGCGTCCAAGCCGATATCCAGCACGCTCGCCGAATGGGTCAGCGCTCCGACGCT
>NZ_JBIIGK010000216.1:0-3868 GCF_044236515.1 Phenylobacterium sp. | reverse complement strand
GCCATGACGACTATTTGCCTGTGAGGAGACCCAAGCCCCGATGACCGAACCCGTGAAGGGCCCCGCGTCCTACTTCCCCTCCATCGAGAAGAAGTACGGCCGCCCGATCGCCGAATGGCGGCAGGTCGTGCGTGAGGCTTACCCCGCCAAGCACATGGAGTTGGTCGCGATCCTGAAGGATCGGCACGGCATGGGCCACGGCCACGCCAATGCCGTGGTCGCCGACACCCTGGCTCAGGACGGCCTGAAGTAAGCCGGTGGCCGATCCGATCATCGTCTGGTTCCGCCAGGATCTGCGGCTCGCCGACCAGGCGGCGCTGCGGGCGGCGGCGGCGGCGGGGCCGGTCGTGCCGGTCTATGTGCTGGACGATCATACTCCCGCGCCGCGCCATCGGATGGGCGGCGCCCAGCGCTGGTGGCTGCATCATTCGCTGACCCGCCTGAGCGACGACCTGTCGGCGCTGGGCTCGCGGCTGGTGCTGCGCCGGGGGCCGGCGGCGCTGGTCCTGGAAGATCTGATGGACGAGACCGGCGCCGGCGCGATCCACGCCCTGCGCCACTCCGAGCCCTGGTGGATCAACGCCGAGCACGACCTGGGCGCCGGACTGAAACTGTTCGACGGCGATGCGCTGGCGCCTTTGCGCTGGGTGTTGAACGGCTCGGGCCAGCCCTACCGGATCTATTCGGCGTTCTGGCGGGCGCTGAGCCAGCAGATGCCGCCGCCCGAGCCGAGCCCGGCGCCGAAGACGCTGGCCGCGCCCGATCGCTGGCCGGCCTCAGAGGACCTGGCCAGCTGGAAGCTGCTGCCGGCCCGGCCGAACTGGGCGGGCGGGTTCGACTGGCGACCGGGCGAGGCCGCGGCGCGGGAGGCCCTGGGCGACTTCGCCGACGAGGTCAGCGCCTATGAGGCGCGGCGCGACCTGCCGTCCGAGCGCGGCACCTCGCAGCTGTCGCCGCACCTGCATTTCGGCGAGATCTCGCCGGCCAGCGTCTGGCACGGCGTTGCGGGTCGCGCTCACGCCGACAAGTTCCGCAAGGAACTGGCCTGGCGGGATTTCGCCAAGGCCGCCGTGCAGGCCATGCCGACCTATGCCGACAGGGCCGGCTCGGCGAAGTTCGCGGACTTCCCCTGGCGACGGGGTCCCGACGCCGAGGCGGACCTCAAGGCCTGGCAGACGGGTCGGACCGGCTACCCCATCGTCGACGCCGGCATGCGCCAGCTGTGGGCGACCGGCTGGATGCACAACCGGGTGCGGATGATCACCGCCTCGTTTCTGACCAAGCACCTCTTGATCGACTGGCGGCGCGGCTGGGACTGGTACTGGGACACCCTGGTCGACGCCGACTTCGGCAACAACTCGGTCAACTGGCAGTGGGTCGCGGGCACGGGCGTCGACGCCAACATGTTCAGCCGGATCATGGCCCCGCTGGCACAGAGCGAGCGGTTCGACGCCGGCGACTATATCCGCCGCTGGGTTCCCGAACTGGCGCAGGCGCCCGACGAGGCGATCCACGACCCGGGGCCCGTGAACGGCTATCCGGACAAGATCGTCGCCCACAAGGAGGGCCGCGAGCGGGCGCTGGCGGCGTTGGCGAGCACGCGGTGAGCGGCGGCCGATGATGAGCGACCTGCCGATCCTGCGCCCCGAAGTCTTCGCGGCCCTGGCGCTGTTCGCTTTCGCGAACTCGATCACGCCGGGGCCGAACAACATGATGCTGATGGCCTCGGGGGCCAATTTCGGCCTGCGCCGCACCCTGCCCCACTGGGCCGGCGTGGTGGTCGGGTTCGTCGGCCTGCTGCTGGCCTGCGGCCTGGGACTCGGCGGCCTGTTCGCCGCCTATCCGGTGCTGCACGAGGTGCTGAAGTGGGCCGGCGTCGCCTACCTGCTCTACCTCGCCGGCCGGATCGCGCTGTCGAGCTCGCTGTCGGCGACGAAAGGCGGCGGCCGGCCGATGACCTTCTTCGAGGCCGTGGCGTTCCAGGCGGTCAATGTGAAGGCCTGGGCGATGGCCCTCGGCGCAGCGACGACCTATGTTCCGGCCGAGCGCTACATGGCGGGCATCGCGGTCGCCGCGGTGGTGTTCGCCGTCATCAACGCCCCGTGCGTCGCGCTCTGGCTGACCTGCGGCGTGGTGCTGCGGCGCTTCCTGGAGCGTCCAGCGATATTGAGGGCGTTCAACGTCATCATGGCCCTGCTGCTGGTGGCGTCGCTCTATCCGATGTTGTTCTAGAATCGACGCAGACTGACTCCATGTCTCCAAAGCCCGCCCCTGCCCCGAGCCTCTTCGACGACGACGCCCTGAATCCCCCGCCCGCTTCGCCGCTGGCGGAGATCCATGAACCGCGCGCCGATCCGGCGGTGGTCGGCGCGGCGGTGGGCGCCACGGTCGCCGCGTCCAGCCCCACGTCCGGCTATTCGGCCAAGGACATCGAGGTGCTGGAAGGGCTGGAGCCCGTCCGCAAGCGGCCGGGGATGTACATCGGCGGCACTGACGAGCGCGCCCTGCACCACCTGTTCGCCGAGGTGCTGGACAACGCCATGGACGAGGCGGTCGCCGGCCACGCCAAGGTCATCGAGGTCAGCCTGGACGCCGACGGCATGTTGTCGGTGCGCGACGACGGCCGGGGCATCCCCGTGGACCCGCACCCCAAGCATCCGGGCAAGTCGGCGCTGGAAGTGATCATGACCGTCCTGCACTCGGGCGGGAAGTTCTCCGGCAAGGCCTACGAGACCTCCGGCGGCCTGCACGGGGTCGGCGTCTCGGTGGTCAACGCCCTGTCGGAGCGGGTCGAGATCACCGCCTGGAAGGACGGCTTCGAGTGGCGCCAGGCCTTCACGCGCGGCAAGCCGATCGGCGGCCTGGAAAAGATCGGCCCGACGCGGAAGAAGGGGACGCAGGTCGCATTCCTGCCCGACCCGATCATCTTCGGCGACGGCGCGGCGTTCAAACCGGCCCGGCTCTACCGGATGGCGCGCTCCAAGGCCTATCTGTTCGGCGGCGTCGAGATCCGCTGGAAGTGCGATCCGTCGCGCATCCAGGACCAGACCCCGCCCGAGGCGACCTTCCGCTTCCCCAACGGCCTGGCCGATTTCCTGGCCGAGCGCGTGAAGCAGATCGAGACCGTGACGCCGGAGCCCTTCGCCGGCCGCTATGAGCGTCCGGGCGAGGCCGGCAAGGTCGAGTGGGCCGTCACCTGGACCCCGGCCGGCTTCGGCGAGGCCGACGGCTTCATGCAGTCCTACTGCAATACCGTGCCGACCCCCGAGGGCGGCACGCACGAGAGCGGCCTGCGCGCGGCCCTGACCCGCGGGCTGAAGCAGTACGCCGAACTGACCGGCGAGAAGCGCGGCGGGATCATCACCGCCGACGACGTCGTGGCCCAGGCCGGCGCCCTGGTCAGCGTCTTCATCCGCGACCCGGAATTCCAGGGCCAGACCAAGGAGAAGCTGTCCTCCAGCGAGGCCCAGCGCCTGGTCGAAAAGGCCTTGGCCGACCCGTTCGACCACTGGCTGACCGCCCAGCCGAAGGCGGCCAGCGCCCTCCTGCAGTTCGTCATCGAGCGGGCCGAGGAGCGGCTGAAGCGCCGCAAGGACAAGGAGGTCGCCCGCGCCTCGGCGACCCGCAAGCTGCGCCTGCCCGGCAAGCTCGCCGACTGTTCCGGCCAGGCGACCGACGGCACCGAGCTATTCCTGGTCGAGGGAGACTCGGCCGGCGGCTCGGCCAAGCAGGCGCGCGACCGGCGCACCCAGGCGATCCTGCCCCTGCGCGGCAAGATCCTGAACGTCGCCTCGGCCTCGCTCGACAAGCTCGGCGGCAACAAGGAACTGGCCGACCTGATGCTGGCGCTCGGCGCCCAGGGCGGCTC
>NZ_JBIIGK010000214.1:0-3887 GCF_044236515.1 Phenylobacterium sp. | reverse complement strand
TGACCCCAGCGCGCACGCGGACAAATGCTGGCGGCTTTCGGCGTCCGACGCCAAGGCCGGCCAACAAAGACGGGAAGCCCCGGCCCTCGCGCCGGGGTTTCTTGCGTCTGGGGCTCAGGAATCCGCTTGCCTGTATCCGGCGACGGCGTGTAGCCAGCGCGCCACGGGATGAAGCGGTGTCCCGTCGAGGCTTCGGCCCAACGACCGCGTGAACCCGCATGGGGCGAACGCATGAGTCAGTACGGCGCACTCTCTCAAATCACCTTCGGCCGCACGAGGCGCCGCCTCCAGCTGTGCGGCGCAGCGGCGCTGGTGGCGCTGAGCGCGGCGCCGGCCAAAGCCGCCGACGACGGCTGGGACCTCTCCGGCTCCATGCGGCTGCGCTACGAGGCGGTGACCAACCAAGTTCGTCCGGGCTTCAACCGCTCCGACGACCTCGTCAGCGTGCGGACCACCCTGGCGGCCGAGCGCAAGGCCGGACCGCTGCGCCTGGTCGGGGAGATCTACGACAGCCGGGCCTATGGCGCGAACCGGCGCACGCCGATCAGCACCAACGAGGTCAACACCTTCGAGGTGGTGCAGGCCTATGCGGCGGTGGAGGCGAAGACCGAGCCGTTCGGCAAGGTGACGCTGGCCGCCGGCCGGTTCATGCTGAACCTCGGCTCGCGGCGCCTCGTGGCCGCCGACGACTACCGCAACACGACCAACAGTTACACCGGCGTCCGTGCCGACCTCGCGCCGTGGGGCGTGCGGACCACCCTGATCTACATGCAGCCGCAACTGCGCCTGCCCGACGCGCTGGAGTCGGTGCTCGACAACAGCCAGCGCATCGACCACGAGGGGCGCGACCTTGAGCTGTGGGGCGGCATCGCCGCCAAGCCAAAGGCGATCGGCGACGCGACGCTCGAGGGCGGCTATTTCCACCTTTCGGAACGCGACCGGCCGAACCGCCCGACCCGCAATCGCCAGCTCGACACCTTCAGCGCGCGGGTGATCGTCGACCCGCGCCCGGGACGGTTCGACTATGAGCTGGAGGCGATCGGCCAGACGGGGACGATCCGGGCGGGGACCCGGCCGACTGACGCCGAGCTGAAGGTCCGCGCCGGCTTCGTCCACGCCGACGCCGGCTATACCTTCCGGCACAGCTGGAAGCCGCGGCTGTCGGTGGAGTTCGACGCGGCGACCGGCGACAAGGCCGGCGGCCGGTACGGGCGGTTCGACACCCTGTTCGGCATGCGGCGCGCCGACTTGGCGCCCAGCGGCCTCTACAACGCCATCGCGCGAACCAACCTGCTGACGCCGGGCGTCCGCCTGGAGATCGCCCCCTCCCCGGCCTGGGACGCGTTCGGCGCGGCTCGGGCGATGTGGCTGGAGGCGCCGGAGGATTCGTTCTCGACCACCGGAGTGCGCGACCCGGCCGGCCGCTCCGGCCGCTACGCCGGCGCCCAGGTCGAGGGCCGCGTCCGCTACTGGCTGATCAAGGACCGCGCCCGCCTGGAGGCCAACGCGGTCTGGCTGGACAAGGGACGGTTCCTGCGGACGGCGCCGAATGCGCCGCGGTCCGGAGATGAGCGTTACATCTCGCTGAACACCCTGCTCAGCTTCTAGGGTCGGCGTGGGCCGAGACTCAGGCGGCGGGGCAAGCCCCGCGCTCGGCCGCCTCGGGAAGGCCCATCTCGGGCAGCCGCTCCTCGACGTTGCGGTAGCATTCGCAGGCGACAGCGCGGAGGCCCGCGAGGTTCTGGAGGCGAACCCCGCCGCGCCCGGTGACGAGCAGGCCCTGATCGGCAAGACGACCGATGGCGGCCGTCAGGGACGTCCGCTGCACGCCGAGCATTTCGGAGGCGAACTCCTGCGTGAACACCAAGGACGGTCCCTCGCTGCGGTCGTGAAAGCGCAGCAGCCACTTGGCGAGCCGCTGCTCCATGGCGTGAGCCGCATTGCAGACGGCGTTCATGCGCGCCTCGTCGACCAGATAGGCGCCGTAGCGGGTGAGGACGTCGGCGAGCGGCGGGTAGCGGGCTGCCAGCAAGCGCAGTCGGTCGGCGTCGATAGCCAGTCCGGAGCCGCCGGCCTGAACCTGCGCTTCGGTGAAAGCCGTCGCACCCGCACCGATGCCGACCAACCCCTCCCGCCCCACGAGGCTCGCTTCCACCCGGGCGCCGTCGTCGAGCAGCCTGAACTGCGCCACGACGCCTGTCTCGATGAAGATGCTGCGCAAAACGGGATCGCCCTGCCGTTGCAGTACGTCGCCTGGACGAAGCGTAAGCTCCGTCATCTCGGCGGTGACGATCGCGCGGACGGCTAACGGCAGCTCGCAGAGCAGGTGATTGCGGATTTCAGCCACGTCGCCCTCCACTGCCGTGCTTGGAGGAAACACGGCCGCCATACGGAGGTTCCGGCCGCGCGTTCGGCGTTTCACCGGCTGCACGCCGCGGCCGCGCCCGCTCGTTCGCGCGAACAGGGGCGAGCGGCGGTTCGGCGTCTCGCGTAAGGCCCGGGGCCCGCAGGTTGGGCTATCAAATGGCAGGTTCCTAAACCGAGCCGCCGGGCTGCTGGTTAGCTCGCCCATGTCCCGCTTCTACTTTCACACCAAGGACGGTCAGCTACTTTGCGACGAAGACGGGACCGAACTTCCCGACGTCGAAAGCGCAAAGGGCGAGGCCCTCACCTTTCTCGGTGAGCTGCTGCGTAACAACCCTGGCACGGTTCTTCGGACAGGGACCTTCCAGGTCATCGTCGCAGACGAAGCCCGCACGCCGCAGTTCACCGTGGAGGTGTCTATCCAGCCGGCCCCTATTTAGAGTCCGCGCGCTGACCAGGCCCCTCAGGGCGACTCGCTGACCCCGGGCTGGACGCCGCTTTGGTCTTCGCCAACGTGCCCCGGCCCTGGTGCCGATCGGTCACCGGGCGAGCCGCAGATCACACCTTCCAAGTGCGCGCAGCTTGGTGCGCCATGGGGAAAACCCGGGAGGCGACGATGCGCAGACTTCTAATCCTGACGGCGGCGGCGATGGCGCTGCAGGCCAGTGGGGCGATGGCGCAGAGCCCAGGGCGGTCGGCCGCCGGGACCGCCGACCTGGTGCTGGTCAATGGCAAGGTCGTCACGGTCGACCCCAAGGGGACGGTCGCTCAGGGCGTAGCGGTGAGGGGCAACCGCATCGTCGCGGTCGGCGACGTCGCCCGACTGCGCGGGCCGAACACCAAGGTCATCGACCTGAAGGGCCGCACCCTGCTTCCCGGCTTCGTCGACGCCCACTCCCACATCGCCGGGATGGCGCAGACCGAGAACCGGCACATCAACATCCAGGTCCCGCCGTTGAAGGACGGGGCGGCGGTGATCGCCAAGCTGAAGACCGTGGCGGCGACGCTGCCGCCGGGCGCCTGGCTGGTCGGCCAAGGCACCTATAACCAGGTGATGCCGAGCCGGGCCGAGCTGGACGCCGCCTTCCCCGACAATCCGGTGGACCTGCAGTGGAGCGCCCACGATCACCTGATCAACCACAAGGCCGCCCAGCTCATGGGCATGAACCGCGACTTCCCCGATCCCAAGCCGGGGATCCCGGGGCGCTATGAGCGAACGCCGGACGGCGAGGTCATGATCGTGCGGGACGCACCGGCGCCCTGGCCGAAGGACAAGGTCAAGCCGTTCACCTATGCCGAGCGCAAGGAGGCGATCCGCAAGATCCTCGACGACTTCTACCTGAAGCGCGGGATCACCGCCGTCGCCGACATGTCCGACAACGAAGCCTACAAGATGATGGGCGAGTTGCGCGCCGAAGGCCGCCTGCCGATGCGAGTGCGGATGAACTATCTGATCGGCCCGATCGTCGTCCCGGGGATCACCAACGTCTCAGCCCAGGACGCTGATCCCGTCGGCAAGCTGG
>NZ_JBIIGK010000073.1:0-14445 GCF_044236515.1 Phenylobacterium sp. | reverse complement strand
CCCGCCCAGGGTCGCTCGCCCTGTCGGCTGAGAATAAGCCGGCGCACGGACCCTATGCGGGTCATCAAGCCTCCCCCGTCCGGGCAGTCATCACGATCTAGCGCCTAACGCCCGAACCCCGGAACTGGATCGCCGCGCGCGCGCCGCCTACCGCTTCGGGGTCGAAAACACCCGCACCACCTGGTCTTCGAAGGACTCCAGCGGGTCGACGGCGAAGTCGGGGTCGAAGGCCGGGGCGTCCCAGCGATCCACCAGTTTCTCGGCCACGGCGAACCAGCTCTCCTTGCGGAAATTCTCCCGCAGATCCGAAGGCTTGCCGAGATATTCGTAATAATAGGCGCCCTGGAAATCCTGGTGCCAGTAGATCGCCTGGTAGATGTCGTCCGACACGTACGGCTTCAGCATCTCGGCGGCGATCGGCCCGTGGTTGGGGATCGACAGCACCTTGCCGATGTCGTGGCACAGGGCCGCCACCACCTCTTCGTCGCTCGCCCCGTCCCGCCGGGCAAGCGTCGCCGCCATCAGGCTGTGGGTCAGCTGGTTGGCCGCGAACCCCAGCTCCATCGGCTCCAGACGGCGCAGGGTGTCCATGATCTGCATCGGCGCGCCGGTCTGCTGGTGGCGCCAGTGCGCCGCCCCGATCACCTTCCAGTCCTCGCGCCCGCCTTGGCGCATGTCGGTGAACATCGCGGCCTCCCTGCCGGTGTTTGCGCCGATGCTAACACCTCGCCCCTTCCGCGTCAGGCGGCTCCGGCTAAGATCGCCGCCCACAGGAAAGGGCCGGCGATGAGCGACCTCACCATCTGGACCTACGACTGGGTTCCGCCGGGCCCGCGCGGCTTCGTGCGCGACCTGCGGCTGCGCTGGGCCTGCGAAGAGGCCGGCCTCGCCTACGCCGTCGGCACGGTCGCCTCCGACGACCGCCAGGCCGCCCACTTCGAGCGCCAGCCCTTCGGCCAGGTCCCGTTCCTCGACGACGGCGAACTCAAGCTGTTCGAGAGCGGCGCCGCCCTCCTCCACCTCGCCCGAAAGAGCGAGGTCCTGCTGCCCGCCGACCCGGCCGGCGAGGCCGAGACCCTGCAATGGACCATCTCCGCCCTCAACTCGGTCGAGATGGTCACCGTCCCCTGGTGGTTCCTCAACATCAGCGGCGATCCGCAGAACGGCCTCACCGGCTGGCTGACCTCCCGCCTCGACCACATCGAAGCGGTCCTTAGTCGCCGGGAATGGCTCGCCGCCGGCCGCTTCACCGTCGCCGACCTGCTGATGGCCGACGTCCTGCGCATCCCCCAGGTCCGTCGCTTCGGCGAGCGTCCCGCCACCGAGGCCTACGTGGCCCGCCTCACCGCCCGCCCCGCCTTCCAGAAGGCCAGGGCTGACCAGCTCGCCCACTTCGCCGCTGCCGACGCGGCGCGGGCCTAACCGGCCGCCTCCGTCAGCGGCGCCTCGAGCACGCAGACCAGGCCGCCCTCGCCCCAGGTCAAAGTCGTCCGCCCGCCGATCGGACCGCCCAACGCCCGCTGCAGCACCGTCGTCCCGAACCCGGCCCGATCCGGCTGCTTGACCGGCGGCCCGCCGGTTTCGGTCCAGACCAGACGCATGGCGTCGGTCGAGCGCGTCCAGGTGACATCGACCCGCCCGCTGTCGTTACTCAGCGCCCCGTGCTTGACGGCGTTGGTGGCCAGTTCGTGCACCGCCATGGCGATCCCCTGCGCCAGCGCCGGGCTCAAGGGCACGTTCGGTCCCGTGATCGACACGCGCGCGCCATCGCCGAGGGTGTAGGCCCGCACTTCGTCGGCGACCAGCTGGCGCAGGTCCGCCCCGTTCCACCGCGACGCCGCCAGCAGCTGGTGGGCCCGCGCCAGAGCGTCGACCCGGCCGAGGATGATGCGCCGCAGCGTGTCGGCGTCGTCCGCCCGGCTCAGCGCCACCGCCCCCTGGACCACCGACATCAGGTTGTTGGCCCGGTGGTCCACCTCGCGCATCAGAAGGTCCAGCCGCTGCTCGGCCGCCTTGCGCTCGGTGATGTCGCGATAGAACAGCGCCAGCCCCTGGTCGGTCGGATACGCCCGGGTCTCGAACCACAGCGTCCGCCCGTCGGCGAACGCATAGGCGTGCTCCATCTCGGCCGGCCGGCCCTCCGCCACCGCCCGCCGCATCATCTCGCCGAGCTTGGAGGTCTGCGTCCCGGGCCACAACTCCCAGTGCGACCGGCCGATGATCTCGTCGCGGCTGCGGCCGTCCAGCCGCAGCCCCTCCGGATTGATCGCCACCACCCGGAACTGCTGGTCCACCAGCACGAAGCCTTCGGCCATGCTGGCCAGCACGCTGCTGACCTGCCGCTCGGCCGAGGCCCGGGTCAGGGCCGACCAGGTGCGGTCTGCGACCTGCAGCACGAAGTCGCGGTCCGCCGCGCTCCAGTGGCGCGGCCGCGCGTCGTGGACGTACATCGCCGCGATCATCCGGCCGCCCTTGATCAGGCTGACCGTCAACGCCGAGCGCATCTGCAAGGCCGCGAACGCCGCAAGCGCCTCCGGCGAGTTGAAGCGCGGATCGGTGGTCACGTCCTCGATGGCCAGCGGCTCGCCGACCTTCAGGGCGTTCCAGATTTCCGGCCCGAACGCCGCCAGGTCGTGGGTGCCGTTGTGGTGCGGGATGCTGCCGTCGGTCCAGTTGTCGGCGGTGGTGAAATAGCGGGCCTCGAAGTCCACGGCCCCGTAGCCGACGCGCCCGGCCTGCAGTTTCTCGCCCAACGCCCGCTGCGAGGCCTGGATGATCGCCTGCGGATCGGTCAGGTCCATCAGCTCACGCTCGAGCTTCAGCCAGAACGCCTGGGTCTCGGTCGCCGCCGCCTCGCGCGTCGTCTCGCGCAACGGGCAGAACAGCCCGAGCACGTCCCCGTCCTCGCCGCGGATCGGGGTATAGGAGAACGCAAAGTGCGCGTCTTCGGGATAGCCGTTGCGGAACAGCGTGACCCGGATGTCGTCCATGTGGATGGGCTCGCCGCCGTAGGCGCGGGTCATGATCGGGCTGATGTCGCTGGCCAGTTCAGGCCAAACCTCGAAGAACGGCCGGCCGAGCGCGCCGGGATGGCGGTCGCCCAGGATCGCCGCATAGCCGTCGTTGTAGAGCATCGTCCGCGAGGGCCCCCACACGATCAGCATCGGCTGGTCGGCGTCGAGCATGACGTCGACCAGGGTCTTGAGCGCCGCTGGCCAGCCCGCCGCCGGGCCGAGCGGCGTGTCGTCCCACGGATGACCTGGAAGCGCCTGCTTCATGTTCAGCGGAACGTCGGAAGGCGGGGTCGGGACGCGGAGGTTCATCGATCAGGCTGTGACGCCGGCGCAGCTTCGCGCGGCGCCCCTACCTTCCCGAGAGCCTCTCCCAACACAAGCTCGGCCATCGAACATTCCGCCTTTTGCGTGATCCCCCGCCCCGGCCGAGCTTGAGGCGGCCCGCAGAAACGCCTTTGACTCACGCCGGGCCGGCGCCCGACACTCCAGGAATAAAGGGGGAGGACGACTTTTGATCCGCACGACCATCATCGCCGCTGCGCTGCTCGCCGCCGGCGCCGCTTCCGCGCAGACGGGGGCCCAAACCCCGGCCCAGCCTGCGGGTGCGTCTGCCGAGCTCAAGCCGATCAAGATCCCTCAGGCTGACGCGCTCGGCCCGGTGTTCTCGCGCCCCGGCGCCGTATCCCGTCCGGGCGACGGGAAGCGGGCGGCCATCAAGGGCTTTCCGATCTTCCGCTCCGACGACAAGACCATGACCGTGGGCCTCGCCGACTCCGGTCCCGGCGAAGCCGAGTGGGAGGCCTATCCCCACAACGAGTTCATGTACTTCATCAAGGGCCACTACACCCTGATCTCCGCCGACGGCACGGTGATGGAGTTCGGTCCCGGCGACTCGGTGACCGTCCCCAAGGGCTGGAAGGGCCGTCGCACCACGACCGGCTACACCAAATACTACGTGACCTACGGCCCGAAGTAGCCGCCGCGTTCGGCCGGCCCGCGGGCCGGCCGTGACCATCCTATGACAATGCGACGACAGCCCCGCTAGGGCAGCCTCGCGCCAGCGCTCCCTCGAAACTGAGTCGCGTCGGCGTTGAGTTCGATCCTCACCAACAAGGCCGCCCTCGACGCCGCCCGCGCCCTGAGCGCGGGACAGGACACCCTTGCCGCCACCCAGGCGCGGATCGCCTCTGGCCGCAAGGTCACCTCCCCGCGCGACAACGCCGCCGTCTATGGCATCGCCCAGGACCTCAAGGCCGACCTCGGCGCCGCCCGGGCGGTTCAGGACAGCCTGGCGCGCGGCCGCGCCATCCTCGAGGTCGCGGCCCAGGGCGCGGCCCAGATCACCGACCTGCTGACCGAGATGCGCGGCAAGGCCGCCGCCTATGCCGACGCCTCCCTCGACGCCCCAGCCCGCGCCGCCCTCAAGGCCGACATGAAGGCCCTGGTCCGCCAGATCGACGAGGTCGCCGGCGGCTCTTCGTTCGGCGGCGTGAACCTGCTGCGCGCCGTCACCGACCCGGCCATCGCCCTGCCCTTCCCGGGCGGCGGGCCGAACGCCGACCTGTCGTTCAGCGCCGTCGCCGATGGCCGTCCCGGGCTGATCGGGCTGGCCCTGTCGATCTACAACGCCAACCCGTCGCCCGCACCGCGCGCGACCGTGACCGGGACCACCGTCGACGGCGCCACGGGCTTCCTTGTCCCGCCGGAATACGACCAGACGCGCCAGCTCCTCGTGCACTTCCCCTACGGCGATTGGACCGACTTCTATCCCCGCGACCCGAACACGGTGAGCATCGACCTCCACGCCGACCCCTTCCCCGTCCCGCCGCCGCCGGCGACCCCGCCCGACAGCGCCTATGGCGTCACCGTGCTCGGCTTCGCCCACCTGCCGTTCCGGCGCGAGGAACGGCTCATCAGCTCGCCGGCCGGCGATACCGTCGACCTGATCTATCGGCCCATGAGCAGCGACTTCCTCGGCGTCGACGTCGTCGACCTCGCCTCGCCGCACACGCTTCTCGCCCGCATCGACGCCGCGATCGTCCAGGCAACCAAGAACGCGGGCCGTTTCGGGTCGCAGCAGAACCTCGTGGACGACCTCGCCGCCCAGCAGGCCAAGCTCGCGGACGCCGTCGAGACCGGCATCGGCAACCTGGTCGACGCCGACCTCGCCACCGAAAGCGCGAACCTCCAGGCCGCCACGGTCCGCCAGCAGCTCGCCGGCCAGACCCTGGCCATCGCCAACAGCCAGCCGCGCTGGCTACTCGGCCTGTTCGGAAAGTCCTGAGCGCCGGTTAGCGGTACGACGTCTTCTTCAACAGGCCGGAAAAGCTCATCACCGGCTCTCCCGCCGCCGTCATCACGCCTCTCACCGCCACCAGTGACCGCCCGTTGCGCAGCACGTCGCCCCGGCACTCGATCAGCGCCCCGGCGGTCGCCGCGCCAAGGAAGGCGGCGTCGAACCCGGCCGTCACCGCCGTCCGCTCTCGCAGCGCGTCGCGAGCGATGATGAACAGCGCGTAGTCCGCGAAGGCCATCAGCGCCCCGCCGTGCACCCCGCCGAAGCTGTTGAGGTGACGCGCCTCGACCCGCATGGCGCAGACCGGCGCCCCGTCCTCCCCCAGCCGGTAGAAAAACGGTCCGGCATGGTCCTCGAACGGCTCTCCCGGATAGCTCACCCACCCAGCCCACTCGCCGTCGGCGATCACCTCATGCCCGTCGCGCAGGCCCTGATCCGTGGCAGAACCCATGCCCTCGCCGCCTCCCGTCAATCTCTGTCCCTCAGCACATACCGCCCATGGGCCCTGAGGTGTAGGGGCCTGGCGGGTGGGTCCACCGCGCCGCTTCGGCGCCGCCGACGCTCCGCGTTTCGCCGCCGGCCTCCGCGGCCGGGCCGCCCAACCGAAAAGAACGTTAGGACGATCCGGTCGAAGGGCGCATCCTCGCCCGGTCGAGAGCGTCCGCCGGCCTGCTCCCGCTTGAGAGACACATGTGCTCCCGCCCCGTAGGAGCATCGATGTCAGAAATAGCCCGCATTCACGCCGCTTCACCGGTTCAGGACGTCGCCTCTGGCGTCGTCGAACGCCGGCTGCGCCTGCACAGCCGCGTCGACGTCGGGTCGGCGGCCGCCCTCGCCGGCCTGCTCGGCCGCCCGTCGCGGTTCGAAGCCGGGTCGCTGATCGCCCAGGCCGGCGACGACGCCGACATCGTCACGGTCGTCCAGAACGGCGTCGTCGCCCGCCTCAACCACCTGCCGGACGGGCGCCGGCAGATCCACTCCCTGTTCATTCCGGGCGACACCGCCGACGCGGAGATCTCGCTCCTCAAGGTCCGGCCCGACAGCCTGCAGGCGATCTCCGAGGTATGGGCGTGGCGGGTCCCCCGCGGCCGGGTCGCGGCGCTGGGAGGGACGGACCCCCGCCTCGCCGAAGCCCTGGCCCGCGAGGCCGCGATCGCCGCCCAGGTCGCGCGGGAGTGGGTGGTGAACATCGGGCGGCGCGACGCCGAGGAGCGGATCGCCCACCTGATCTGCGAGCTCCACACGCGGATGGAAGCGGTCGGGCTGGTCCGCGATCGCGGCTTCTTCCAGCCGCTGACCCAACAGGACCTCGCCGACTCCCAGGGCATCTCCGCGGTGCACGTCAACCGTGTCCTCCAGGGCCTGCGCGGTCGCGGCCTGATCCGGACGGCCCGACATCATCTCGTCGTCCTCGACCTGGAACAGCTCCAGACGATCGCCCTGTTCGACCCAGTCTACCTGTCCCTCCGCTGAGCCGCCCGACCGGACGACGCCCCGCGCTGGCGAGGCCGTGCTCGCCCAGATGGGCATGATGCAGGTGCGCATCGCCGGCCGGCGTGGATGACCACCGCCCACACCCTCCCCGCCTTCGCCCGCTTCCCCGACTGAGCGCCCTCCCGCTCGTCATGATGGGGGGGGGGGTCTTTCATGAACCCCGGCGGTCCGGCATGCGCCTAGAGCAGCGAGCCCTTTCCGCTGGTGATCTCCGAGTAGCGGTGGACCCGGACGCTCATCACCAGGCCGAAGCCGATCATCACCGTCAGCATCACCGTGCCGCCGTAGGACAGCATCGGCATCGGCACGCCGACCACGGGGGCCAGGCCCATGACCATCGCCCCGTTGATCAGCACATAGAGCGTGAACGTCGCCGTCAGCCCCGCCGCCGCCAGCCGGCCGTAGTGGCTGTGGCTGAGGTACGCCGTCCGCAGGGCCATGAAGATCACCGCCGCATAGAGGATCAGCACCGAGACGCAGCCGACGAAGCCAAACTCCTCGGCCAGGGTCGCGAAGATGAAGTCGGTCTGCTTCTCCGGCAGGAAGTTTAGCTGACTCTGTGATCCCAGACCGTAGCCCTTGCCCAGCGGTCCGCCCGACCCCAGGGCGATCATCGACTGCAGGATGTGATACCCCGACCCCGACGGATCGCTCTCCGGGTCCAGGAAGGTCAGCACCCGCTGCCGCTGGTAATCATGCATGACGAACATCACGAACGGCGGCGCCACGGCCAGGAACGCCGCGATCGCCCCGCCGATGATCCGCCAGTCCAGGCCGGCCAGCACCACGATCGCCGCTCCGGTCAGCAGGATCAGCATCGCCGTCCCAAGGTCCGGCTGGTGCGCCACCAGCAGAACCGGCACGAAGATCATCGCCGCCGGAATGGCCAGCCACCACGACAGCCGCGCCTTCTCGGCCGAAACGCCGTGATAGAACCTCGCCAACGCCATCACGATGCCGAGCTTCATCACCTCGGACGGCTGGAAGCTGAACGGCCCGATCGACAGCCATCGCTGCGCCCCGAGCCGGGTGTCTCCCACCACCTCCACCGCCACCAGCAGCAACAGCCCGATGGCGTAGACGGGATACGACAGGGCGAACCACACCCGGATGTCGATCAGCGCCAGGCCGATCATCATCGCCAGGCAGATCGCAAAACGCAGCACATGCTTGGCCGCCCACGGGTCCCAGGACGACCCGGCGATCGAGAACAGCATGACCGCTCCGGCCCCGGAGATCAGGCACAGCGTCAGGCAGAAGATCCAGTCGATCTCGCTGAGCTTGACGACCAGCCGGTCCCGCTCGCCGGGCCGGGTGAGGGCCGAGACGGTCATGCCGGGCCTCCGGTCGGCGCGACGGGCGGCATGGCGGCGGTGGTCACCTCCGGCGCGTCGGGCACCAGGTCGGCTTCAGGATCCGGGATCAGCTCCGGCATCGGCAACGGCTTTTGGATGCGGGCCACGAGTTCGGGATCCTTGAGCAGCGCCACGCGCATGATCTCCCGCGCCCGCGGCGCCGCGGCGGTCGAACCGCCCATGCCGTGCTGGACGATCACCGCCAGCGCATAGCGCGGCTGGTCCAGCGGCGCGAAAGCGACGAAGAGGCCGTGGTCGCGCAGCCGCCAGACCCCGCCCTTGCCGCGCGCCATGCCGGCCCGATAGCTGTAGACCTGCGCCGTGCCGGTCTTGCCGGCCATCAGGATGTCGCCGAGACCGAGCTGGCTGGCGCGATAGCCGGTGCCGCCCGCCTCGGTCACCGCCGCCATGCCGCCGCGGACATAATCGAGGTGCTCGGCCGCGAACGGCAGGTCCGGCACGTCGGAGCCGCGCGGCAACTCCCTGCCGCCGACCGACCGGATCAGCCGCGGGTTCAGCGCCTTGCGGCCGTTGGCCAGCCGCGCCGTCATCACCGCCAGCTGCAGGCAGTTGGCCGTCAGCATGCCCTGGCCGATGCCGTAGCTGAGGGACTCGCCGGGATGCCACTTCGGATCGCGCTTGCGGTTCCTGCGCACCCAATCCGTCGACGGGACGATGCCCTTCTTCTGGCCCGGGATGCCGATGTCGAAGGTCTCGCCGAACCCGAACTCGCGGGCTGTCGCAGCGATCCGGTCGGGGCCGATCCGCGAGGCCACCGAATAGAAGTAGACGTCGCAGGAGTTCTTGATCGCGTCCCGCATGTTCTGCGGCCCGTGCCCGCCGGGCTTGTGGCAGCGGAAGTAGCGGCCGCCGAATTGCATGCCGCCGCCGCAGGACACCCGCGCCTCCGGGTCGATCCCGGCGTGCAGCGCCGCCAGCGCGGTCATGGTCTTGAAGGTCGAGCCGGGCGGATAGGTCCCCGACAGGCACTTATCCAGCAGCGGCTTGCGCTCGTAGTTGGCCAGCGCCCGGTACTCGGCCCCCTGCAGGCCGCGCACGAAGCGGTTGGCGTCGAAGCTCGGCGCCGACAGCATGCAGAGGATGTCGCCGGTCCGGCAGTCCATCATGACCGCCCCGCCGCTCTCCTCGCCGAACACCTCGAGCGCCCGGTTCTGGATGTCGACGTCGAGGGTCAACTGGATTTCCTGCCCGGGGACCGCCGGAATGTCGCCGTTCGGATCGTGGCGCACCTCGCGACCGTTGGCGTCGACCTCGACCTTCCGCGCCCCCGGCTTGCCGCGCAGCTGCAGGTCGAAAGCCTTCTCGACCCCTTGCTTGCCGATCCGGAAGCTGGGGTGGAGCATGATCGGGTCGGAGTTCGGGCCGGTGGGCGTGATGTCGACCTTGTTCACCTTCGCCACGTAGCCGATCACGTGGGCGAAGGCGCCGCCGTGCGGATAGGTCCGCACCTCGCCCATGTCGGCGGTGACGCCCGGCAGTTCCGGGGCCCGGACGTTGATGGCGCTGAACTGCTCCCAGGTCATGTCCTCCATGACCGAGACAGGCGCCCGCTTCGGCGCATTCCGGATGTCGCGGGTCAGCCGCTTCTGGCGCGCATCATCCAGCGGGACGAAGTTGGCCAGGGTCTTCAACGTCTCTTCCGGCTTCAGGTCCTCGTCGCGGGAGACCAGCAGCCGGAAGTTGGGCCGGTTGGCGGCCAGGATCTCGCCGTTGCGATCGGTGATCAGGCCGCGCGGCGGCGTGACCAGCTTGAAGTTGAACTGGTTCGAGGCCGACAGCTTCTCGTAGCGTTGGGTCTCCAGAAGCTGGAGATAGGCCAGACGGCCGGCCAGCGCGGTGATCCCGAGGCCAGCCAGGCCGCCCATGAGGAAGGCCCGGCGGTGGAACTCGCCCTGCCGCTCGTTGACGTCCTGGAAGTAGATCGCCGGTTCGGCCATCGGCGCCCTCCCCTATCGGAACCGCACATCGGCGTCTTCGAACAGGTCGATCAGCCGTTGCGCATAGGGGTAGAGGATGACCGTGGCCAAAAACTGCCACAGCACCGACAGCGGATTGGGCTGGGCCTTTGCGTCCAGCATGACGATCAGGCCCGCGGCCAGCATCGCCGTCGCCACCACCAGGGCGTACCAGCCCCAAAGGATCGCCCGGCTCTGCCCGGCCATGATGTTGCGGGCCGCCAGGACGACGCCGTAGCCGATCAGCAGACTTAGCGCCCACATCCCCAAGGGGCCGCCCCAGGCGACGTCCAGGAACAGGCCCATCACCAGGATCAGCAGCGGCGCCAGGATCGAGGGCCGGATCACCGCCCACGCGAACACCAGGGCGAGCGGGAAGATCGGCTCCGGCAGCCGCAACCCCCAGATCCGCAGCGGCACGCTGAACAGGATGACCGCCGCCAGCACCTGCAGCATCGGCACGCCCAGCCAGCGCCACGGCTCCAGCGAGCGCACCTGGCTCATGGCTGAGTCGCCAGGGCAGGTCGCGGCGGCGACGTCGGCGGGCTCGCCGGTCGAGCCGTCGGCGCGGGCGTCGCGGGGCGGGGCGCCGCCGTCGCGGCGGGCTTGGGTTGCGAAGCGCCCGCTGCGGGCGCCGGTGTCGCCGTCCCCGTCGTGGTGGCGGCGACCGGAGCCGGCGCCGCCACGGGAGCCGGCGGCGTCAGGGTCGGCGCGCCCGGCGTCGGCGGCGGCACGGAGGTGCGGGCGAGGTCGGTCTCGTTCACCAGCTGGGTGAAGTCCTGGAACAGCAGCACACGCACAAAGTCGATGGCCGAGCGGTCGGAGGCCAGGACCACTCGCCAGGCGCCGTCGAGGCCCTTGACCGCCGTGCCGACCGGCAGGCCGCGGGGCATGACGCCGCCGTCGCCGGAGGTCAGCACGCGGTCGCCCTCGCGGACCGGCTCGATGCCGCGCAGGTACTCGAGCTTGGGGTTAGGCCCGCCGTCGCCGGCCAGGATGGCCCTGGCGTTGGTGCGGTCGATCATCACCGGCGTGCGCGCCGCAATGTCGGTCAGCAGCAGCACCCGGCTGGCACCGCTGGTCACGCCGATCACCCGGCCGACGAGGCCGTGTTCGCTCATCACCGGATTGCCGGCCCGCACGCCTTTTTCCCGCCCGGCGTTGGCCAGCCGTGTGTTGGCGTACGGTCCGCGGCTGTCGGACACGACCCGGGCCGCCACCATAGGGATCGGCGGATCGGTCCGCAGGCCGAGCAGCGAGCGGTAGCGCTCGTTGGTGTCGCGCAGGGCGATGGCGACGTCGCGCCACTGCCGCATCTCCTTCAGCTCGGCCTTCAGCCGGCGGTTCTCGGAGACGGCGAAGAAGTAGCCGCGGACGCTCTCGATGCCGCCGCCGATCCAGCGGCCGGGCGCCGACAGCGCCTCGCCGACCGGAGTCAGGGCCTGGTCCATGGCGCTGCGGCTGGCGCCGTAAGCGTCGGTCTCGAAGCTCTCGCGCCGGTCCGACAGCAGCACGGCGGTGGCCGCAACGCCGGCCACGACGACGGCCACGGCCGCCGTCCAGGTCAGCGGGACCTTGAGTTCACCGAGCGGACTGTCCCGTAAGGACACTTAAGAAGCCTCGTGTGCGAGCGCCCCCCGGCCGCCCCCCAATCTTCCTGGGTCGTGCGCCGAGTTCGAAAAAACCCTTAGGCCAACGTGCTTTCCAGCACGCCCTTCATCCACTTCGGATGTTCGAGCACCTTGCCGCACCCGAGCGCCACGCACGACAGCGGATCGTCGGCCACCGTGACCGGCAGGCCGGTGTGGTCGCGGATCTCGGCGTCCAGACCGCGCAGCAGCGCGCCGCCGCCGGTCAGCATGATGCCCTTGTCGGCGATGTCGGAGGCGAGCTCCGGCGGCGTCGCTTCCAGCGCCATTTTCACCGCGTCGACGATCTGGCCGACCGGCTCCGACAGGGCGTCCGAAGCCTGCTTCTCGCTGATGCGCACTTCGCGCGGCACGCCCTGCATCAGGTCGCGGCCCTTGACCTCGATCGACAGGCCCTCGCCGTCGGCCGGCGCCCGGGCGGTGCCGATTTCCTTCTTGATGCGCTCGGCGGTGGTCTCGCCGATCAGAAGGTTATGGTTGCGGCGCATGTAGCTGATGATCGCCTCGTCCATCTTGTCGCCGCCGACCCGCACGCTGCGCGAATAGACGATGCCGGAGAGCGAGAGCACGGCCACCTCGGTGGTGCCGCCGCCGATGTCGACCACCATCGAGCCGGTCGGCTCGTGGATCGGCAGGCCAGCCCCTATGGCGGCGGCCATCGGCTCATCGATGAGGCCGACGCGGCGGCCGCCGGCGTTCAGGCAGCTGTCGTTGATGGCCCGGCGCTCAACGGCCGTCGCCCCCGACGGCACGCACACGATCACCTTCGGGTTCACGAAGCCCTTGCGGTTGTGAACCTTGCGTATGAAGTACTTGATCATCTCCTCAGCGACTTCGAAGTCGGCGATGACCCCGTCGCGCATCGGGCGGATGGCTTCCATGTGGCCGGGCGTGCGGCCCAGCATCTGCTTGGCCTCGATGCCCACCGCGTGGACCACCTTTCGGCCGCCGACGTTGCGCAGCGCCACCACCGAGGGCTCGTTCAGCACGATGCCCTTGCCCTTCATGTAGATCAGGGTGTTGGCGGTGCCGAGATCGATGGCGATGTCGTTGGAGATCGCGCCGAAGAGGGATTGGATCATGCAGGGCCCTGGGGCATGGGGGCTGAAACGTGCGGTCCGCCGGCCGTCACCGAGCGACGAACAAGCGCCGAAGATTGCGCTGAGTCGCACTGCTTTGCTGGCAGGTTCGTCTCCCCTCTGCCCTGCGCACCTGTCGAATTCAAGAAGGAAAGCGGTTCGTGCGCTCTCGCGTCGCGCGAGTGGGAAACTGCGCCGTTTCGCCTAGGAATCGCCACGCTTGTGCGCCGTGGGCGCGTCGCCCCAGACGAGCTCGCGCGCGACCGGGTCGTCGAGAACCTCCGTCGGCCGCCCCACAAGCCGCAAACGGCCGTGGTCGAGCAGCGCCACGCGGTCGGACAGCCGGCTGACTTCGTCCAGGTCGTGGCTCACCAGCAACATCGGGATCGCGAGGTCGGCGCGCAGGGCGGCGAGCTCGGCGTGCAGCCGCGTGCGCGTCCGGCGATCGACTGCCGAGAACGGCTCGTCGAGCAACAGGACGGCGGGGTCGCGCGCCAGCGCCCGGGCGATGGCCACCCGCTGCCGCTGGCCGCCGGACAGGGCGTGCGGCCGGCGATGCTCCAGGCCCTCCAGGTGCACCCGCCGCAGCAGCTCCGCCGCGCGTCCGGCCCGCACCGCGCGCGGCAGATGGCCAAGGGCGGCGGCGACGTTGCCCAGGGCCGAAAGGTGCGGAAAAAGGGCGTGTTCCTGGAATACCAGCCCGACGCGGCGGCGATGCGGCGGGAGGTGCACGCCACGCGCATCGTCGAACCAGGTCTCGTCGCCACAGGCGATGTGGCCGCTCCTGGCCCTTGTCAGCCCGGCGATGGCGCGCAGCACGGTCGTCTTGCCGGCCCCGGAGGGTCCGACCAGCCCCAGCACTTCCCCGGGGGCGCAGGTCAGCGCCAGATCGAGCGGGATCGGCCCGAACTGGCGCAGCGTCAGGTCGAGCCCGTCAACCATGGCGCCGTCCCACCCGGCCGCCCAGCCCATAGACCACCGCCAGGGTGAGAGCCGAGAACGCCATCAGGGCCGCGCTCATCGCCCCGGCCGCCGCATGGTCGAAGCCCTGCACACGGTCGTAGATCGACAGCGCCAGCGTCCGCGTCTCGCCGGGGATCGAGCCGCCGACCATCAGCACGACCCCGAATTCGCCGAGCGTATGGGCGAAGGTGAGGGCGAAGGCCGACAGCACGCCCGGCCAGGCCAGCGGCAGCTCGATCCGCCAGAACGTCGACCACGGCGACAACCCGCTGACCCAGGCCGCCTGCCGCACGTCCGTCGGCAGGGCCTCCAGCGCCCGTTGCATCGGCTGCACCGCGAACGGCAGGTTGACGATCACCGAGGCCGCCAGCAGGCCCTCGAAGCTGAATGCCAGCGGCCGCCCCGCCAAGGCCGCCCACGCCTGACCCACGGCCCCGTTCGCGCCCATGGCGGTCAGCAGGTAAAAGCCCAGCACGGTCGGCGGCAGCACCAGCGGCGCGGCGATCAGCGCTTCCCACAGGCCCTTGGCCGGAACCCGCCGGAACGCCAGTCCGCGCGCCAGCACGAGGCCGAGCGGCAGCAACACCAGCGCCGTCCAGCCAGCGAGCTTCAGCGAAAC
>NZ_JBIIGK010000213.1:0-3905 GCF_044236515.1 Phenylobacterium sp. | reverse complement strand
CGGCCGACATGCGCGCCCTGTTCGCGGATCTGCCGGAAGCCTGCGACAACACCCTCGATATCGCCCGCCGCTGCGCGTTCATGGTCAAGAAGCGCGACCCGCTGCTGCCGAGCTTCCCCACCGAAGGGGGTCGCTCCGAGGCGGATGAACTGGCCCACCAGGCGCGCGAGGGGCTGAAACTCCGCATGTCGCGGGGCGAGGCCAATGCCTTCCCGGCCGAGGACTACGAGGCGCGGCTGGAACGGGAGATCGGGGTCATCACCCAAATGGGGTTCCCCGGCTACTTCCTGATCGTTTCGGACTTCATCAAATGGGCCAAGGCCCATGAAATCCCCGTCGGGCCGGGGCGGGGCTCCGGCGCCGGCTCGCTGGTCGCCTACGCCCTGACCATCACCAACCTCGATCCGCTGCGCTATGGCCTGCTGTTCGAACGCTTCCTGAATCCCGAGCGGGTTTCGATGCCCGACTTCGACATCGATTTCTGCCAGGAGCGGCGGGAGGAGGTGATCTCCTACGTCCAGCAGCGCTACGGCCGCGATCGGGTCGCCCAGATCATCACCTTTGGCACCTTGCAGGCGCGCGCGGTGCTGCGCGACGTCGGCCGGGTGCTGCAATTGCCGCTCGGCCAAGTCGACCGCCTCGCCAAGATGGTCCCGGCCAACCCGGCCAACCCCGTCACCTTGGCCCAGGCCATCGATATCGAGCCGCGGCTCAAGCAGGCGCGCCAGGAAGACGAAGCGGTCGCCCGCCTGCTCGACATCGCCCTGCAGCTCGAGGGCCTCTACCGCAACGCCTCGACGCACGCCGCCGGTGTGGTCATCGGCGACCGCGCCCTGACCGAGCTGACGCCGCTCTACCGCGATCCGCGTTCCGAACTGCCCGCCACTCAGTTCAACATGAAGTGGGTCGAGAGCGCCGGCCTGGTGAAGTTCGACTTCCTTGGCCTGAAAACGCTGACCGTCATCGACCGGGCGTTGAAATACCTGGAAAAACGCGGCGCCGCCGTCGACATGGACCTACTGCCGCTCGACGACGCCAAGACCTACGAGCTGATGAGCAACGCCCAGACGGTCGGCGTCTTCCAGCTCGAAGGGCAGGGGATGCGCGACACCCTGCGCCAGCTTCGCCCGAACTCCATCGAGGACGTCACCGCCATCGGCGCCCTCTATCGCCCGGGCCCGATGGACAACATCCCGGCGTTCGTTGACTGCAAGTTCGGCCGCAAGCCGATCGACACCCTGCATCCGACCCTCGCGCCGGTGCTGAACGAGACCTACGGCATCATCGTCTACCAGGAACAGGTGATGCAGATCGCCCAGATCCTGGCCGGCTACAGCCTGGGCGAGGCCGACCTTCTGCGCCGGGCGATGGGCAAGAAGAAGAAGGAGGAGATGGACGCCCAGCGCGCGCGGTTCGTCTCCGGGGCCGAGAAGAACGGCATTTCCGGCGCCCAGGCGGGGGCGATCTTCGATCTCGTCGACAAGTTCGCCGGCTACGGCTTCAACAAGTCCCACGCCGCCGCCTATGCGGTCGTCAGCTACCAGACAGCCTGGCTCAAGGCGAATGCGCCGGTCGAGTTCTTCGCTGCCTCCATGAGCCTCGATATCGCTAACACCGACAAGCTCTCGGTCTTCTACCAGGACGCCAAGCGCTTTGGGGTCACCATCCGCGCCCCGGACATTAACCGCTCGGCCGCCGATTTCGAGGTCGAGAACGGCGAGGTGCTGTACGCGCTCGGGGCGATCCGCAACGTGGGCCTGCAGGCCATGGAGCACGTCGTCGAGGTGCGCCGCGAGGGCGGACCGTTCCGCGACATCTTCGACTTCGTCGAGCGCGTCGATCCCAAGCAGGTCAACAAGCGGACCTTCGAGACCCTCGCCCGGGCCGGCGCCTTCGACAGCATCCACCCCGAACGGTCGCAACTCGTGGCCGCCGCCGACGTGCTGGTCAGTCATGGACAGGCCCTGGCCTCCGACCGCGCCGAGGGCCTGCGCAGCCTGTTCGGCGACGACGCGGGCGGCGCGGGGCGGCCTCGCCTGCCCAAGGCCGAAACCTGGATGCCGGTCCAGAGGCTCGACGAGGAACTGGCCGCCATCGGCTTCTACCTCTCCGGTCACCCGCTGGAGGACATGGTCGAGGCGCTGCGGCGCAAGCGCACCGAGCTCTACACCGACGCCGTGGCCAAGGCGTTGGCCGGCGCCGAGGCCCTCCGCATGGCCGGCATCGTCCGCCGCAAGCTGGAGAAGCCCGGCCGCACGGGCGAAAAGTTCGCCTTCGTCACCTTCTCCGACCCGACGGGGGAATACGAGGTGCTGTTCCCACCGGAGACCCTGCGCCGCTGCCGCGACTTCCTTGAGCCCGGCAAGGCGGTGTCTATCCGCGTCCGCGCCAAGGCCAGTGAGGGTGAGGTGCGGTTCTTTGGCGACGACGCCCAGCCGGTGGAAAAAGCCATCGAAAATGCGGTCGCCGGCCTCCGCGTCCATCTCGCGCCGCGTAGCGCCGAGATCGAGGCGCTGAAGAAGCGGTTGGAGGGCGTCGCCGACCCGCGCGGCGGCGAAATCCTGCTGGTCGCGGGCCTTGGGCAGGGCCGGGAAGTGGAATTGAAACTTCCCGGCCGCTTCACTCTCAACGGCGCAGTGCGCGGCGCCATCAAGACCGCGCCCGGCGTCGTCTTCGTCGAAGATCTCTAGGAGCTGTCATGCGCCTCGTTCTGATCGCCGCGCTCGTCGGCCTGATCGCCGGTCCGGCCGGCGCCCAGTCTGGGACGTACAACTCCTCACCTGGCTTCGGTCGCGGCGGTTCCGCCGGCTTCGGCCGCCATGCCCCGGTCCCGCCACAACCGAAGCCGAGCCTGCCCGGATACCCGAAACCGGCCTATTCGAAGCCGAAGGTGCGGGACTCCATCACCCCGATCCCGTCAATCCCAGCCGGGCCGTCGTCTCCAGCCTACGAACCCTACAAGCCCTGGAAGCCGACCCAGCCGCCCAGCGTCTACGGCCCCGGCGGCCCGACCACGCGGCGGTAGGGCCTTTGCCCTGACGGCTTGATTTCCCGGCGCTTTCCCCTTATTTCCCGCCGCTCCAATCCACACGCAGGTGTTCGGCCTGGTCGGGGAGAAATCCCGCCCTTGTCCGTTCCGGTCCTCCTCGGAGGGTTTGCCTGCGGAGGTTCAACCGGAAGAAAGACGAGATATTACAGATGGCTCTGCCTGAATTCTCCATGCGTGCGCTGCTCGAGTCCGGCGCGCACTTCGGCCACCAGACGCACCGTTGGAACCCGAAGATGGAGCGCTACATCTTCGGTAGCCGCTCCAACATCCACATCATCGACCTGTCGCAGTCGATCCCGCTCCTGCACCAGGCTCTGGTGAAGGTCCGTGAAGTCGCCGCCTCGGGCGGTCGCATCCTGTTCGTCGGCACCAAGCGCCAGGCTTCCGAGCCGATCGCCACCGCCGCCCGCCGCTGCGCTCAGTACTACGTCAACCACCGCTGGCTGGGCGGCACGCTCACCAACTGGCGCACCGTTTCGGGCTCGATCGCCCGCCTGCGCGAGCTGGAAGGCGTCCTGGCCAGCGAGAGCGGCCGTTCCAAGAAGGAACTGCTGACCCTGACCCGCGAGCGCGACAAGCTCGAACTCAGCCTCGGCGGCATCAAGGACATGGGCGGCATTCCCGACCTGATGTTCGTGATCGACACCAACAAGGAAGCGATCGCGATCCAGGAAGCGCGCAAGCTGAACATCCCGGTGATCGCCATCCTCGACACCAACTGCAACCCGGACGGCATCACCTATCCGATCCCGGGCAACGACGACGCCGCCCGCGCCATCCAGCTCTATTGCGACCTGATGGCCGACTCGATCCTCGACGGTCTGGCCGCCGGCCAGGTCGCGTCGGGCGTCGACAT
>NZ_JBIIGK010000212.1:0-3965 GCF_044236515.1 Phenylobacterium sp. | reverse complement strand
TCCGGGTGCTCGGAAAGGACGTGGTCGCGGGTGTAGTCGGAGTTGGCGATCACCAGGTCGCCGCGGGTCATGATCCCGTTGTACCAGCGCTTGATCGACGAGCCCGACTTGTAGACGCCGTGATAGGTGGCGACGAACGGCACGCGCATGACCCGCGCCGCCTCGTAGGCCGAGAAAGCCGGCGCCCGGCTGCGGGCGTGGACCAGGCTGACGTTCTCGCGCTGCAGGATGACGGCCAGGCGCCCTGCGTTGGCGATCAGGGTCAGCGGGTTTTTCGACTGCATCGGCAGAGGGATCAGCCGCCCGCCGACCGCGGCGAGCTGGTCGGCCATCCGCCCGCCGCGCGAGGCCACCAGCGCCCGACCGCCGGCGCGGACCACGGCGCGGGCGATGTCGAGCGTCGTCTGCTCGGCCCCGCCGGTCTCCAGTTCGGGCACGACCTGCAGCAGGGTGAATTCGGGAGGGAGGCGCACGGGCTCTCCCATAGCGCGAAACGCTTGCCGGAACATTGCCTCTGCATCTCCCGCCATGACGCGCTATGACGAGCTCATGAGTGAGGACAGCGGCTTTCTGGCGCGCCCCGACGGCGGGCGGCTGGCGTGGCGAAAGGTGGCGGGGGCCGGGCCGACCGTGGTCTGGTTGGGCGGCTTCCGCTCCGACATGACCGGCGGCAAGGCGCAGGCGGTGGCCGAATGGGCGGCAGCGCAGGGCCGAACCTGCGTGCGGTTCGACTACTTCGGCCACGGCGCCTCGGACGGCGATTTCACCCAGGGCGACATCACCCGCTGGCGCGAGGACGCCCTGGCGGTGATCGACGAGCTGACGGACGGGCCTCTGGTGCTGGTCGGCTCGTCGATGGGCGGATGGATTTCCTGCCTGGCGGCCATGGCCCGCCCGGAGCGGGTGCAGGCGCTGGTGCTGGTCGCGCCGGCGCCCGACTTCACCGAAAAGCTGATGAAGCCCGAGCTGCCGCCCGAGGCGCTGGAGGCCCTGGCCCGGGACGGCGTCTGGATGGCGCCGTCCGAGTACGGCGATCCGACACCGATCACCCGCCGGCTGCTGGAGGACGGCGCCCGCTGGTCGATCCTCGAGGCGTCGGAGGTTCCGATCGAGGTCCCGGTGCGCATCCTCCAGGGCGGCGCCGACCCCGACGTGCCCTGGCGTCATGCCCTGGAACTGGCCAACGGCCTGAAGTCCGAGGACGTGGTCTTCACCCTGATCCGCGACGGCGACCACCGCCTGTCGCGGCCTCAGGACATCGCGCGCCTGATCACCGCGGTCGCGGAGGCGGTCGCCTGACGCCCGCCCGCCTCCCGGCCGTGCTCTGGCGCTCGGCCCCGCTGCTGCTGGCGTTCGCGGTGTTGTTCTGGGCCGGCAATTCGGTCGTGGGGCGGGCGCTGGCCGGTCAGGCGCCGCCGATCGCCCTCAGCTGGTGCCGCTGGGCGGCGGCCTTCGTGCTGGTGACCCCGTTGGCCTGGCGTCACCTCCGGCGCGACCTGCCGGAATTGCGGCGCCGCTGGCGGATCGTCCTTGCGCTGTCGGCGACCGGCGTCGCCAGCTTCGGAACCCTGCTCTACATCGGTCTGCAATCGACGACAGCGCTGAACAGCCTCGTCATGCAGGCGGCCATCCCGCCGCTGATCCTGCTGTTCGCCTGGGCCGGGCTGAAGGAGCGGGTCTCGCGCCTGCAGATCGTCGCGGTCGCCGTCTCGCTGCTCGGCGTACTGGTGGTGCTGTCGAGGGGCCGGCCCTGGGACCTGCTGCACCTTGGGTTGAACGCGGGCGACGGAGTCATCGTTGTCGCCGTGATTCTCTACGCGCTCTATTCGCTCGTCCTTCGCCGCAGGCCGGCCGTGCATCCCCTCAGCCTGATCTGGGCGACGTTCGCCGTGACCCTCATGCTCCTCGCTCCGCTCTGCCTGTTCGAGGCGGCGTCGGGCCAGGTGCTGCGGCTGACCCCGCGGGTGATCGGCGGCATCGCCTATGTGGCGATCTTCCCCTCGTTCCTGTCCTACCTGTTCTTCAATCGCGGCGTGGAGCTGATCGGTCCGGCCCGCGGCACCCAGTTCCTGCATCTGCAACCGGTGTTCGGCGCAATCCTCGCGGTGGTGCTGCTGGGCGAGGCGTTCCACCTGTTCCACGCCGTCGGCCTGGCGCTGATCGGCGCCGGAATCGTGCTGGCCGCGCGGCAGCCGCCAACTCCTCAGCCGCCGGCCGCCAGGACGGAAGCCAGTCCTTCGCGATAGGTGGGCAGGACCGGCCGCCAGCCGAGCTCGGCCTTGGCCCGCGCATTCGAGACCCGCTTGCTCTCGGCGTAGAAGCGCATCGCGGCCGGCGGCAGGTTCGCCTCGGCGAGCGGGATCGCCGATGGCGGGGGCAGGCCGAGCAGCCTCGCCGCATATGCGACCACCTCGGAGTTCGGCGCCGGCTCGTCGTCGCACAGGTTGTAGACGCCACCCGCCCGTGGTCGCGCCATCGAGGCGGCAAGCCCGCGCGCCAGATCTTCCACATGGATGCGAGAGAACACATGGCCCGGCGCGGCGATGCTGCGCGCGCGGCCCTCCCGCAGCCGGTCGAACGCCGAGCGACCCGGGCCGTAGATGCCGGGCAGACGGAACACCGTCAGGGTCAGGCCCATGCCGCGGGCGACCTCCTGCCAGTCGCGCTCTGCGGCGACGCGGCGGGCGCCCTCGATCGACTGGGCGGCCAGCCGGCTGGTCTCGAAGACCCAGCGCCCCCGCCGGTCACCGTAGACGCCAGTGGTCGAGAGATAGCCGATCCAGTCGGGGAAGGCGCCGGTGCGGGCGAGGGCCGGCGCCAGGACCGGCAGGGCCGGGCAGCCGTCAGGGCCGGGGGGCGCTGTGATCAGGATGGCGCGGGCGTCCTTGGCCGCAGCCGTGATCGCCGCCGCGTCGTCAGTGCGCACAGGCTGGACGCCATTCTCGACCGCCCTGGCGGCGGCGTCGTCCGTGCGCACTGTCGCGACCGCGGTCCAGCCGGCTGGCGCGAGCGTCCGGACCAGCGCTCGCGCGGAATAGCCGTAGCCGAAGACGAACAGCCGCAAAGCCCACCCCTTTGGTTGGACGCTAGCCCAGCGTCCCGCCGTCAGGAAGGCTAGAGCAGGGCCCCGATCGCCGCGCGCGCCGCGTCCGCGAGGTCGGGCCGGCGCAGAGCGAAGGCGACGTTGGCCCGCAGCAGGCCGATCTTGTCGCCGCAGTCGTAGGTGGTCCCCTCATATTCCAGCGCGTGGAAGTCCTGGCGGCCCATCAGGGTCGCCATACCGTCGGTCAGCTGAATTTCACCGCCCGCGCCCCGTGGCTGGGTCTCGAGGATCTCGAAAATCTCGGGCTGCAGGATGTAGCGGCCGGAGATGAAGAGGTTGGACGGCTCGCTGCCCGGCGCCGGCTTCTCGACCATGCCGGTCATCCGGTTCAGGCGGCCATCCTGACCGTCGAGCGCCACGATGCCGTACTTGTGGGCTTCGCCCTCCGGCGCCGGTTCGACCACAACAATGTTACCGCCGGTCTTTTGATAGGCGGAAACGGCCTGCGAAAGCGCCGGCGTGTCGGCCGCCATCAGCATGTCGGGCAGCATCACCGCGAAGGGCTCGTCGCCGATCACGTCGCGGGCGCACCACACGGCGTGCCCGAGGCCGAGCGGCGCCATCTGGCGCACGAAGCTCATCTGGCCTGGCTGCGGCAGGTCGCGCCGGACATCGGCGAGGATCTCGGTCTTGCCCTTGGCCTCCAGCGCCCCTTCGATCTCGGGATTGGCGTCGAAGTAGTCCTCGATCGCCCCCTGGCCGCGGCCGACGATGAAGACGAAGTGCTCAATTCCCGCCGCACGGCCCTCCTCGACGATGTAGGAGAGGATCGGCCGGTCGACGACGTTCAGCAGGTTCTTCGGTGTCGTCTTCGCCCCCGGCAGCACCCGGGTCCCCAGGCCGGCGACGGGCAGCACGGCCT
>NZ_JBIIGK010000072.1:0-14790 GCF_044236515.1 Phenylobacterium sp. | reverse complement strand
GGGGTGCCATGAGCCGGACACGCGACGACTTCGAGGCGGCGCTGCTTGAGGCTGTGCCGTTTTTGCGCGCATTCGCCAGAACGCTTTGCCAGGACCCGGATCAGGCTGAAGACCTGGCCCAGGAGACTGTGGTCAAGGCGCTATCCTGCCGCCATCAGTTCCAGCCGGGCACCAATCTGCGGGCCTGGCTCTCGACCATCCTGCGCAACCGTTTCTACTCCGGCCAACGGCGCCTGCGCTGGCGGGGCGAGTACGACCCCGACGCCATCGAGCGCACCCTGGTCGCGCCCGACGACCCGTCGGCCGTGGTCGAGCTTGAGGACGTCCGCCGGGCGCTCTCCATGCTGCCCGACTTCCAGCGCGAGGCCCTGATCCTCGTCGGCGCCGGGGGCCTGTCCTACGACGAAGTCTCGCAGATCGCCGGCTGCCCCATCGGCACGGTGAAGAGCCGCGTCCGCCGCGCCCGCGACGAGCTGACCTCGATCATCTTCGAGGGCCGCACCTCCCAGGAGGACGGCTGCGACGCCCCCCTCGCCGCCATCATCGAAGACTTCGACCGCCTCCGCGCCGGCCGCGCGGCCTAGCCCGCTCCCTGTCCTCTCCCTCTCGGGGGGGAGAGAAGTATGGGGACGGAGCAGAGGCCGGTCGCCTTCACATCGCGATGGAGTCCGCCTCCGCCGTCAGCCGGTCGCAGGTCGCAAACTCGCGCCGCCGGAACGCCATCGCCGCCGCCTTGCGCAACAGCAGGTGCGCCGCCTCCGGATAGCGGCCCCGCAACCGCCCGGCCCACAGCTCCGCCAGCTCCGCCGCCACTGTCGCCTCGTCGGGCCGCGCGGCGATCATCTGCGCCGCCTCGCGCAACGCCGGCCAGCCCATCAGGAACCCCAGCCCGCGCTCGAAATCGACATGCGCCGCCGCATAGGCCAGCGCCCGGTCCTCCGCCTCGACGTCGGCGAACCCGCTCAGGCCGCCGATGAACTCCCGGGCCCGCTCGACCGACAAGTTCCGCTCGAACGCCGCCCAGCGCGCCGCCTGCGCCTCCGCCGTGCGTCCGGCCTTCGCCAGATAGTCGATCCAGATTTCTTCCCATGCCTGGACCGCCGCGTCGTCGGCCTTGCGTTTGCCGCGCCCGTCGGGCCGCGCCCGCTCCAGCATCTCGCCCGCCTCCGCTACACGGCCCGCGGCCAGCAGCCGGCCCGCGACCTCCGCCGCCGTCCCCGGCTCGCGCAGCGCCTCCGGCGCGAAGGTGGCGCGATAGGCGTCGACCTCCCCCGCCGCATCCGCCAGCAGCCGGCAGGCCCCGACCAGGGCCGGCCCCGTCCCGCCGGCCGCCGCCAGCTCGCGCAGCACCGCCCCGGCCACCCCCGCGGGCGCGACTTCCAGCACCGCCGGCAGCCACCCCGCCCACGCCCCTGGCGCCCGGCTGATCGCGTCCGCCAGACGCGGCGCCGCCGCCGCACCCTGCGCCTCAAGCGCCCGGCCAAGGTCCGCCGCGGTCCGGCGATAGACCTCCGCCACCCGCCCGTCCCTGTCCTTCGTCCGACCCAGCACCGCCGGCGCGGTCTCGAGCAGCGCCACCGTCCGCTCCACCCCCGCCGCCGCGTCCAGCGGCAGCAGCCGCTCGGCGATCAGCGCCCGCAGGCTCTCCAGGTCGCGGATGAACGCATGCCGCTGCCGCCAGGAGATCCGCGACCCGGCGGCGGCCAGCGCGCCGAGCCGCTTGTCGATCTCCGGCAGCAGGTGCTCGGCCCCCTGCTCGGCCGCAAGCTCCATCCGCAGCCGTCGCTTCAGGTCCGGCCGCTTTTCGGCCACCGCCGCCAGGATCTCGGCGAGCCGCTCGGGTCCCAGCCGCGCCAGGTTCTCCGGCGTCACCTTCTTCTGACTGGCGATCGTCGGCTTCTTCATCCGCTCCGGTCACTCCACTGCCCAGGGGCCGTCGTCCAATGCATGGACCGCGCCGTGGCTCCGGGCCAGCCGCAACAGCCGCGCCCCAACCTTTGAGTTGCCGGGGAACAGGGCCGCGGCCTGCGGGTTGGCCCACGTCCGAAATAAGCCCCCGAGCCGATCATGCCGCTTCTGTCGATCTTCCGCTTCGTCGCCGCCCTCCTGTCGCTGCTGATCCTCGGCGCGGCCGGCTATCTGCTGTGGAGCTGGTATCAAGGGGTGTGGGTCGTCGACGCGACCGGCCTCGCTTACCGGGTGCGTGACGACTGGCGGCTGTGGACCGGCCTCGGCCTTCTTGCCTGGTCGGTGCTCGGTCGCCTGGTCATGCTCCCGCTGCTCGCGCGTCGCGACACCCGGCCGACCCGTCCTGAACGCGCCGAAGGCCAGGCGATCGCCGGCGCCAGCGGCTCGACCCTCCACGTCGAACGTCACGGCCCGGCCGGCGGTCCCCCCATCCTCCTCACCCACGGCTGGGGCATGGACAGCACCTTCTGGTTCTACGCACGCCAGGACCTCGCCGACCGCTTCAACCTGACGCTCTGGGACCTGCCGGGCCTCGGCAAGAGCCGCGCCGGGGCGATCAGCCTCCCGGCCTTCGCCGATGATCTCGCCACCCTGCTGGAGGCGTCCGGCCGCCGGCCCGTCGTCCTCGTCGGCCACAGCATCGGCGGCATGATCATCCAGACCCTGGTTCGGGATCGGCCCGACCTCGCCGACCGCATCGCCGGCGTCGTCCTGCTCAACACCACCCACACCAACCCGCTGCGCACCATGATCCTCAGCGGCCTGCTGCGCGCCTTGCAGAAGCCGGTGATCGAGCCGGCCATGCACCTGACGCGTTGGCTCCATCCCCTGGTCTGGCTCTCGAAGTGGCAGAGCTACCTCAGCGGCTCCGCCCACCTCGCCCACCGCCTCGGCTTCGGCCGCTACGTGACCCGCAGCCAGCTCGAGCACGTCACCCTGCTCTCGACCCGCAACCCGCCGGCCGTGGAGGCGGCCGGCAACCTCGCCATGCTGCACTGGGATGCCAGCAATGCCCTCGCCCGACTTCACCGCCCCGTCCTCGTGGTCGGCGGCGACAAGGACATCGTCACCAAGCTGGAAGCCAACCGCCGGATCGCCGACAGCGCGCCGCAGGGCGACCTCCACGTAGTGGACGGCGCCAACCACCTCGGCCCAATGGAATGCGCCGAACTCTACAACAAGCTGATCGCCGACTTCGCCTTGGCGGTGCAGCCCGCCGTCTCCGCCGATATGCCGGCTAGGCCGGCGGCCGGCGCGCCCGCCACGCCGGCTCAACGGCCGGCCGCTGGCCCTCATCAACGCCCGGATGCCCGCCCCTACTGACGCCCTGGTGCAGGCAAAGTCAGATAGCGGTGTTATTTTTGCACCTGTTCGACCTGACCGTGTCGGGTGAGCCTCTGCGATCCCAGCCATTGGGGTAGCACGTCGACTTCACCACCGGTGCGCGAGCGGAGACTCCTCTGCGCGCCGGGGACAGTCGCATTGAGGGGAAACGACCATGACCCGGAAAGCCCACCTGCTGCAGACCGCCGGCGCCTCGCTGGCGCTCGCCCTCCTCGGCCACGCCCCGGCCCTGGCCCAGAGCGCCACGGCCAGCGCCGGCTCGGACCTCTCGGAAGTCGTCGTCACGGCCACCCGGTCGGCCGAGGTACTTTCCCGGGTCCCGATCAGCGTCTCGGTGTTCAACCAGGAGAAGATGGACCAGCAGGGCCTGAAGCGGTTCGACGACCTCGTCCGCTTCACCCCGGGCCTGAACTTCAACACCCGCGCCACCGGCGGCAGCGACGTCGCCATCCGCGGCATCCGCTCGACCGCTGGCGCGGCCACCACCGGCGTCTACCTGGACGACGTGCCGATCCAGGTGCGCGCCATCGGGTTCTCGGCCGGCACCGTCTTTCCGGTGCTGTTCGACCTCGAGCGGGTCGAGGTGCTGCGCGGCCCGCAGGGCACCCTGTTCGGCTCGGGCTCGCAAGGCGGCACCGTCCGCTTCATCCAGCCGGCGCCTAGCCTGGAGCGCTATTCCGTCTACGCCCGCGCCGAAGGGGCCATCACTCCGCACGCCGATGAAAGCTACGAGGGCGGCGTCGCCGTCGGCGGCCCGATCGTCGAGGACAAGCTCGGCTTCCGGGTCAGCGCCTTCTACCGCCGAGAAGGCGGCTGGATCGACAGCGTCCCGGCGACCTTCAACGTCGTCGACCCGGTCGGCGCCTCCTATGCCGACTCCCTGATCTTCACGCCCACCGGCGAGGGCGACAAGAACCACAACTACGTGGAGTCGAAGTCCTTCCGCGCGGCCCTCAAGATGGCCCCGACCGAGAACTTCACCATCAGCCCCTCGATCTTCTACCAGGAGACCGAGCGCGGCGGGCAGTCGAACAACTTCTGGACCTCGGCCTCCGACCCCGGCTCCGGCCGCTTCGTGGTCGCCCAGTTCCGCGCCGGGCCGGTCACCCCGACCTCCGGCTTGACCGCCCTGTCCCTGCCCGACCACGAGAAGGGCTTCGACAACATGCTCGTCGCCTCGATCGGCATGGAGTGGGCCCTCGACGGCGTGACCCTCTATTCGACCTCGTCCTACCTGCGCCAGGACAAGGACCAGTTCTACGACATGACGACCGGCTACGAGCAGTCGTACATGGAACAACCGGTCGCCGCCCCCGGCGCCCGCGTCACCTCGGTCTACCGCGACAACCAGAACAGCTACGTTCAGGAGGTCCGCCTCCAGTCGGATCCCGACAAGCGCCTGAAGTGGGTGGTGGGCGGCTTCTTCCAGCTCAGCGACCAGGGCTCGCGCCAGTTGATCGAGGTCAACACCTGGAAGTACTCGCAGAACTTCTTCGGCATCTCCGGCCTCGACAACGCCGGCGCCTTCGGCCCGGGCTACCTCAATTCCGAAAACGTCTGGGGCGCGCCGCTGCTCGGCGAGTCCGGCGTCTACTAAGTCGACACCGAGACCCGCGAGCGCCAGGTCGCCGGCTTCGGCCAGGTCGACTTCAAGCTGACCGAGCAGATCACCCTGACCGCCGGCGTCCGCGTCTCGCGCAACTGGCTGCGCTACAACCTCTTTGCGGACGGGCCGGAGAACAACATGAACGCCCCGTTCGGGGCCGACTGTCCGCTCGACGATCCGGCCACGCCCGCCGTCGAGTACTGCCCGTTCAACGCCGGCGGCCCGTTCGCGCCGGCCTACCCGGGCGGCGTCGTCAAGACGGCCGAGAACGCCGTCACGCCCAAGGTCGGCATCAACTTCCAGATCGACCCTGACAACCTGGTCTATGCCTCGGTGTCGAAGGGCTACCGCCCCGGCGGCGCCCAGGTGCCGCTGCCCACCGCCTGCGACGCCGACCTGATCGCCATGGGCTACGTCGACGCCAGCGGCAATCCGACCACCCCGCTGACCTACGACTCCGACACCGTCTGGAGCTATGAGGCCGGCTCGAAGAACCGGGTGTTCGGCGGCGCCGTGTCCGTGGCGGCGAGCGCCTACTACATCAAGTGGAAGAACATCCAGACCGAGCTCTTCGGCCCGACCTGCGGCTACTCCTTCGTCGACAATCTGTCGTCGGCGACGGTCAAGGGCTTCGACCTGTCGGTCGATCTGCGACCGCTGGACGGCCTCAGCCTCAACGCCACCGTCGGCTACAACGACCTGTCGCTCGACGAAGCCCTGACCTCGCCGAACGGCATCGTCCTGGCCGCCGGCACGCCGATCGCCGGGGCCGCGACGCCCTGGCGGGTGGTCCTGTCGGGCCAGTACGAACGGCCGCTGACCGCCGACATGGACGGCTACGTGCGCGCCGACCTCACCTATCAGAGCAAGACCAAGCGCACCGCCACCCAGGTTCCCGGCGTCATCAACCATGATCCGCTGGAGTTCCCCGACGGCGAGACCACCCTCGTCAACGCCAGCGCCGGCGTTGTCCGCGGCTCGATCGACCTGTCGCTGTTCGTCAACAACCTGCTCGACGCCCACCCGCTGCTCAACCACCAGCACGGCAGCCGCAACCCGATCTGGACCGCGACCACCTTCCGGCCGCGCACCATGGGCGTCACCGCCACCTATCGTTACTGAGCCTCGGCGGGCCGGGCCTCGCGCCCGGCCTTCCTTCGCCGGCTCTAGGCGCGCGGCGTCTGCGCCAGGATGTCCAGCGCCACCTTCAGTACGGCTTCGACGCAGGCCGCCTCGCGGCTGTCGCCGCCGCAGGCCTCGCGCGGGGTCAACTCCTCGCCGCAGACCAGGTCGCAGGCGGCGATCAGGTCGCCCTGCCCCAACAGCCGGCGGCGGAAATCCACCAGTTGCGCCGCCGCTTGTCGCCGGCCCTCGCCAAGCCGCAGGATCAGCGCCAGCGACGGCCCCGCCGCCACCCCGGCGCCCGGCTGCACCTCCAGGGTGGACTTGATCGCCGGCGCCTCGCCCGCCCGCCGGAACGCCGCGCCATAGCGCTCGCCGGCCGCCGCCTGCAAGGGTGTCAGCCGCCCCTTGCGCGTCAGCCACCCGAGCCCGCTCTGCCGCTGGTAGGGTCCCGAGCGCGAGCCCCCGTCGGCCTGCACCATCGCCGAGCCGCGAGCCCGCGACAGGGCGACGGTCTCGGCGACCCCCTCGCTCACCGCCCGCGCCTCGGCCTGCGTCTTCTGGCGCGCCTCGAGTTTCTGCAGCCGCGCGCGGGTGGCCCGCGCCGGGTCGAAGGGTTTGCCCATCCGTCTCGCCTCTCTCTGAACCTTCAGGCCGCGCCGCGCGCGACCATGGCGTCGGCCAGCCGGTAGACGCTCTCGCCCGCCGCCCGTTCGCCCTCGACCAGCACCAGCCCGGCCGCCGCGTGGGCCAGCAGTTGCTTCAGGAACGCCGTCCGCGCCTCACACGGCCGCGCCGCCAGCTCCCGCGCCACGACGGCCGCGGCTGCGTCGCCGTCGCTCATGGCTTCAGCGCCGGGTAGCCGCCGGCGGCCACCACCGCCGCCACGTGGGAGGCGTGCCGCGCGAACCGCGGCCGCATGGGATCGGGACCGCCGCCGCTCCGCCGGCTGAACATGGTCTCCAGCCGGCTCGCCAGCGGGGTCGGCAGGGCCAGCTGCGCCTGGGCGGCGCCGGGCGGCGCGCCGCCATACCTCAGCGCCGCATAGGCGGCGCTCGCCTGGATGGTGTCGTCGGGGTTTGCTCTCGTCATGCGAGAACTGTATGCTTCATACAGCGATTGCGCCAAGAAGTTTTGTATTTTATCTACAGCGACGAACAGCCGCGGAAATTCCATGGACGACCGTTCCCAGAGGCTGCGCGAGGCGCGGCTAGCCAAGGGTTTCGATACCGCCGCCGCCGCGGCCGACGCTCACGGCTGGAACCGCAACACCTACGCCTCGAACGAGAACGGCAACGCCCCGTTCTCCTATCGCCGCGCCAAGGAGTATGCGGCCGCCTTCGACGTCCGGCCCGAGTGGCTCTACGACGACGCCGCCGGACCCATGCGTGCCGCCGTTGACCCCGGCTTCGTGCCGATCATCGGGCGGGTCGGCGCCAACCCCGACGGCTCCGTGCTCTTCGCCACCGGTCAGGATCCCACCGACCTCGCGCCGATCCCGCCCGGCGGCACGGACAAGGCAGCCGCCCTGCTGGTCGTCGGCCATTCGATGCGCGGCGTGGCCGACGACGGAGCGCTGATCTATTTCGAGGACCAGCGCACCCCGCCGACGCCCGACATGCTCGGCCATGTGATCGTCGTCGAACTCGACACCGAGGAGGTGCTGGTCAAGCGCCTGCTGCGCGGCTCGCGGCCCGGCCTCTACGATCTCGAAAGCGTCGCCGGCCCCACCCGACAGGACGCCCGCCTGCGCTGGGCCGCCCACATCACCGCGATCATCCCGCCCTACCAGGCCCGCCGCATCATTCGCGGCGCGGCCTGAACTGTAGGTTTTCTACCGGGCCGACTTCACCGGCGCGCCCTCGGCGGAGGCGTTGGCCAGCAGGGCCGAGCAGTTGGCGTCCTTGGCCAGTCCCGGATCGACGAACGGCAGGATCGCGGCGATCGGCGATAGCAGCGAGCCGAGCGCCACGGCGATTCCGCCCTGGGCGATCGCCTTGCCCGGCTCGACGCCGAGCTTCGGCCCGCGGATCGGCCCCTTGGCCGTCACCGGCAGCATCAGCCGCACCAGCCGGAACTCCTTCGGATGACCTTGCATGCGGAAGCTCATCCGCTCCGAACCAAGGTTCACCTCGCCCGAGCCCGTCACCACCACCGGCTTGGTGTCGAAGACGATGCGGTTGGCCCGCATCACGCCGTTGGTCGTCTGGAAATGTGCCACGCCGCAGCGGATCGGCACCTTGTCCTGGTCCTTCTTGAGCAACAGGCCAAGGCCCTTGACCACGTTCACGCCCATCAGCTCGGCGAACGCCTCGCGGATCTCGCCGTTGGGCAGCACCACCATCACCTCGCCGTCGGCGCTGGCGAACGCCTTGTGGACGCTGTCGCCCGTGCCGGTCAGCCGCGCCCGCCCGACGAGGGAGCCGGTCGCCGGCAGCGGCCCGCCCGGGCTGCGGATCGGGATGAGCTGCTCAACCCGAGCATTGGACAGCCGCAGGTCGAGGTTGGTCACCGGCGTCGCCTTGCGCGCGTTCAGCTGCACATGCCCGGTCACCTGCCCCTGCGGCAGGTCGAGCCGTAGCGGATCGGCGCGCAGCAGGCCATCGTGCAGCTTCACCTTCACCGACCCGGCCCGCAGGTGGATGGGCGTGTCGCGGATCGAGGCCGCCCTATAGCTGACGTCGGCGTCGATGGCCCGGATGCGCTCCACCGCCAGGGTCGAGTCCGGGAAGATCCGCTGCTGGGCGTTGAGGTTCTGCGCCATCACCTTCTGGCCGCTCGACGCGGTCTCGCCCGGCGCCGTCGACGGCGCGCCGCCGAACAGCGCTCCAAGGTCGTCGAAGTCGAGACTGCGGGTGCGCAGGTCGGCCTTGAGGAACGGCCGCTCCCGCCCGGTGTCCACCGAGAGATCGCCCGCCAGGTCGCTGTCGCCGACCCGGCCGTTTAGGCCGGTCACCTTGTAGACCTGCTCGTCCCGCGTCAGCCGGCCGCGCAGGTTGTAGGGCGGGGTGTTCGGCAGGGCGATGCCGGTCAGGCCGTAGAGGTCGGCCATGTCAGGCCCGCGCGCCGTCGCGTTCATGTTGAACTGCCCGAGGTCGAACGGCTTTGGCACGGCGCCGCGCGCCGTCAGCACCGTCTCGCCGGCGCGCACATAGGCGTCGAACGGATACGGCACGTCCTTGTCGATGTTCAGCAACGGCCCGCCGGTGACGCGCAGCTGGAACGGATAACGGTTGAGGGCGCCATTGCCGCGCATCTCGAACCCGCGGTTGGCGGCGCCCAGCTTCTCGGCGGCGTTGATCGTGCCGTTGAAGTTCAGACCGCGCTTCACGTCCTGATAGCGCAGGCGGCCGTCGTTGATGATGAAGTTGCGGATCGGCGGCAGGCGCGTCGGCTCGGCCCTGCGCCCGTCGGAGAAGTCCCAGGTCTTGCGCCCCTGCGCGTCGGCGTAGAGCTTCACGTTCGGCCGGTCGAACCGCAGCAGCCGCAGGTCGACGTCGCCCCGGAACAGCGGCAGCAGGCGGATCTGCACGGCGATGCGGTCGATCTGCGCCATGTCCCCCTTGTCGGGGGCCCAGCCCGGGTTCGCGATGCGGATCTTGTCCACCGTCGCCCAGGGCTGCCACGACCAGATGTGCACGTTGAGGTCGCCGGCGATCGTCACCTCGCGGTGCATCCTGGCCGAGGCGAACCGCGCCAGCGGCCCGCGGAACCAGTTCCAGTCCCAGATGGCGATCAGGATGGCGATCGCGATCGCCAGGCTGGCCGCCACGCCGCCCGAAATATACAGCGCCTTGCGGCTCGGCTTCTTGATCTTGGTGTTGGCCAGCCGGGCCCGGGCCGCGGCCAGGTGCTCGCGGGTCCAGGTCTCGGCGCGCTGCAGCGGCCGGCGGGCGCCGGCGGCGGTCTTCGCGCCTTTGCGGCGGCGCGGCCCGGGCTGCGGGGTCTGGAATGCGTCGTTGCTCACCGGCGGCTCCTGCGACGGCCCCCAAAGGCGGTCAGTCCCAGGATGCCAAACGCACAGCCCCGCCGTTCCAGTTCCCCTAAAACTCTAGTGACTTACCCCCCGGCCGCTCAGCGCCGCCGTCGCCGTGGCGATGAGGATGCGGACATCGAAGCCGAGCGAGCGCCGGGCCAGATATTCCGCGTCCAGCCGCACCTTCTCCGGGATCGGCAGCTCGTCGCGCCCGTTGACCTGCGCCCAGCCGGTGACCCCCGGCCTGAGCACATGCACCCCGGCCTCGGTGCGCAGCGCCACCAGGTCGTCCTGGTTGAACAGCGCCGGCCTCGGCCCGACCAGGCTCATGTCGCCGATCAGCACGCTCCACAGCTGCGGCAACTCATCGAGGCTGGTCCGCCGCAGGAACCGCCCCAGCGGCGTCACCCACGCCTGCGGATCGGCCAGCAGGTGCGTCGCCACGTCCGGGGTTCCGACCCGCATGGTCCGGAACTTGGGCATGGCGAAGATCCGGTTGTCCCGCCCGACCCGCCGCGACCAGTGCACCGCCGGCCCGGCGCTCTCCAGCCGCACCGCCAGCCCCACGGCCAGCAGCACCGGCCAGAGCGCCAGCAACCCGGCGAGCGCCACCACGATGTCGAACCCGCGCTTCACGCCCTACCTCTAACCTCATCCCACCGCATAGACCCGCGCCAAGCCGCCCTCGCCCAGCGTTCCGGCGACCCAGCCGCAGATCGCCTGAAGATCCTCCGCCATCCCCAGGTCGGGGCCCGCCAGCACCAGAGCGCAACCGTTCATCTTCATCGGATCCGCCAGCGGCCGCATCCGCGTCTCCGCCACCAGCAGCGGCGCGTCCGTGGCGTCCTCGAGTTCGCGCAGAAAGGCGTCGAAGGTCTCGAGATCTTTCAGCGGCAGCCAGACCAGCGCCGTCGCCTCGGGCCGCGCGCCCAGCACCTCGACGATCCGGCCATAATCGTCCGGCCGCTCGAACGGCGGGTCGATCAGCAGCAGCCGCCGGCCCTTCGCCGGCGCCGCCCGCGCGGTCTCATAGCCGTCGCCGCGCACCGTCCGCACATAGTCCCGGCCGCGCAGCGCCACCCTCAGCGCCTCGTGCTCCTCGGGCCGCAACTCGCAGCCCAGATAGCTGTCGCCCGGCCGCAGCCCCTCGGCGATCAGCCAAGGCGATCCGGGATAGCGCCGCACCTCTCCCTGGCCGTTCAGCCGCCGCACCGCATCGACCAGGCCGGAGAACACCTCCGGCGGCCGCTCGCGCATCAACCGAAGGATCCCAGCCGTCGCCGCCTCTCCCGACTTGCGCGCTTCCGCTCCCGCCAGGTCGTAGAGTCCACGGCCGGCGTGGGTGTCGATCACCTCCAGCGGCGCACGATCGGTCGTCAGCCGGGCCAGCAGCCGCAGCAGCGCCGCATGCTTCACCAGGTCGGCGAAATTCCCGGCATGGAAGGCGTGTCGGTAGTTCACGGGCGCTCCGGCTCAAGAGGAACCGCCCCGCGCATATCACGTTGCGGCCACGCCGGAGGAGACATGGCCCTGGATACCAGCGCGGAAAACACCGTCCTAGCCGCCGACGACCTTGAGGCCGCCGGCCTCTCCTACGCCTCCGACGCCGACCCCGGCATCACCCGCAAGGCCGGCAAGACCGGCTTCAACTACCGCCGCCCGAACGGCGAGCCCGTCGCCGACGAACGGACCCTCGACCGAATCCGCAAGCTCGCCATTCCGCCGGCCTGGACCGAGGTGTGGATCTGCCCCCGCGCCAACGGCCACATCCAGGCGACCGGCCGCGACCAGAAGGGCCGCAAGCAGTATCGCTACCATGACCGCTGGCGCGAGGTCCGCGACGCCCACAAGTATGACCGCGTCCTCGCCTTTGGCCGCGCTCTGCCCCGCCTGCGCAAGCGGGTGGACGCCGATCTCGCTCGCCGCGGCCTGCCCCGCGAGAAGGTCCTGGCCGCGGTCGTCCGGGTCATGGAGATCACCCTGATCCGGGTCGGCAACGAGGAATACGCCCGGGCCAACAAGAGCTTCGGCCTCACCACCCTGCGCGACCGCCACGCTAAGGTCAGCGCCACCAAGGCCGTCTTCGAGTTCCGCGGCAAGAGCGGCAAGGTCCACCGCACCGGCTTCAACGACCGGCGGCTGGCGCGCGTGGTCAAGGCTTGCCAGGACCTGCCCGGCCAGCGCCTCTTCCAGTACATCGACGAGACCGGCGAGCAGCGCGCCGTCGAGAGCGCCGACGTCAACGCCTACCTGCGCGAGGCCATGGGCGAGGACTTCTCCGCCAAGGACTTCCGCACCTGGGCCGGCACGCTCGCCGCCGCCCGCGCCCTCGTCGAACTGCCGGCCTGCGCCAGCGGGGCGGAGGCCAAGCGCAACGTCAACACCTGCGTCAAGGCCGTCGCCGGCGTCCTCGGCAACACCGCCGCCGTCTGCCGCAGCGCCTACATCCACCCGCTGGTGCTGGAGAGCTACCAGACCGGCGCCCTGCCCCTGAAGCCGGCCCGCACCGACCGCGCCTTCGAGCTCGCCGTCCTGCGCTTCCTCGAAGCCGCCCGCGACGAGGTGAAGGCCGAACTGGCCGGCTAACCGCCCGCGCAAGAAAACGCCCTCCGACGCGGACGCCGGAGGGCGGATCCAGGCTCTGGCCTTACCTAGCTGTTCTTCGCGCCGCTCGTGGTCGAGCTGCTGCCGGAAACCGAATTGCCGGTCATGCCGCCGGAGGAAGCGCCGGTCGTCGAGCCGGGGGTTGAGCCCGTCGTCGAGCCGGCGCCGCCGAAGCTGCGCGAGGCCTCGGTGCTCCCGCTCATGCCGCCGGACTGCTGGATGCGCAGGTTGTTCTGCACATGCTTCACGCCGGAGACGCGTTCGATGATGTCTTCGGCGTGCCGCTTCTCGTCCCGGCTGTTCACCGTGCCGCTCAGCGTCACCTCGCCGTCCTTCACCTGCACCTCGATCTCCGAGGCGTCGATGTGGCTGTCGTCGGCCAGGCGGTCGTGGACGTCCTCACGGATGCGGTCGTCGGAGCGGGTGTAGTTCTTCGGGCCCTTGCCGCGGTGCTCGCCGTGCCCGCGGCCAAAGCCCATGAAGCCGCGCTCGTATTCGCCGTCGGTGACCGCGCGAACGCCTTCATTGGGGTCGCCGAACATCTGGCCGCCCTGGCCGCCCTGACGGCTCTGGCCGCCGCCCGTCGATTGCTGCCGGCCCTGGCTCTGGCTCCCGCCGCCACCGCCATAACCGTAGCCGCCGTAACCGCCGCCATAGCCGCCATAGGGGTCCGACCGGCGGCCCATGTCGCCCGATCCTTCGAGGGAATAGTTGCCTTCCTGGCCCTGGTTGCTGAACCGCGAGCCTGTGCCATATCGGTGCTCGTCGTAGCCGCCGGTCAGGTCACGCTGGGCGCCGTAGCCCTGGGAGCGCCCGCCATAGCCGTAGCCGGCGTCCTGACCGTACTGCTGGCCGCCGCCGAAACTGCGGTCCTCGCCCGACGATGCGGAGCCGCCGCCGCGTCCCCAGTCGCGCTGTTCCCGCTCGCGCCGGCGCCAGTCGTCGGAATCGCGATCGCGCCCGCCGCCGGTCTGGCCGCGGTCGTTCCTGTTCCACTCACTCATGGGGATCTCCTTCGCATGTTCGAAAGGGCGGCTGTTCTCACCCACCGCCCTGCGAACCCGGCGACCGGGGCCTCGGTTCCGATCCTATGAGACGGCAGGTCGCGCCGGCCTTGAGGCCGCGCAGGCTGGCGTCGGCCGCGCCGCCGGGCTAGCAGACCGCCCGATGATCCGCCTCGACAACATCTCCAAGCAGAACGGCCACCAACTCCTGTTCATCGACGCCTCGATGGGCGTCCAGAAGGGCGAGAAGGCCGGCCTCGTCGGCCCGAACGGCGCCGGCAAGACCACCCTCTTCCGCATGATCACCGGCCAGGAACAGCCGGACGACGGCCTGATCGTCATCGATCCTGGCATGACCATCGGCTACTTCAGCCAGGATGTCGGCGAGATGGCGGGCCAGAGCGCCGTCGCCGCGGTGATGGACGGCGTCGGTCCCGTCAGCGCCCTCGCCGCCGAGATGGCCAGCCTCGAGGCCGCCATGGTCGACCCGGACCAGGCCGACCAGCTCGACGCCATCATCGAACGGTACGGCGAGGTGCAGGAGCGCTTCCAGGAACTCGACGGCTATGCGCTGGAGGCCCGCGCCCGCGAGGTCCTGGCCGGCCTGAGCTTCAGCCAGGAGCGGATGGACGGCGACGTCGGCCTGCTCTCCGGCGGCTGGAAGATGCGCGTCGCCCTGGCGCGCATCCTGCTGATGCGCCCCGACGGCATGCTGCTGGACGAGCCCAGCAACCACCTCGACCTCGAAAGCCTCATCTGGCTCGAAGCCTTCCTGAAGGACTACGACGGCGCGCTGCTGATGACCTCCCACGACCGCGCCTTCATGAACCGCATCGTCGGCAAGGTGGTCGAGATCGACGCGGGAGGTCTGACGAGCTACTCGGGCGACCTCGACTTCTACGAGCAGCAACGCGTCCTCGGAGAGGCGCAGCGCCAGGCCCAGTACGAGCGCCAGCAGGCGATGCTGGCGAAGGAAATCAAGTTCATCGAGAAGTTCAAGGCGCGCGCCAGCCACGCCGCCCAGGTCCAGAGCCGGGTCAAGAAGCTCGACAAGATCGAGCGCGTCGAGCCGCCGCGCCGCCGCCAGACGGTCCAGTTCGAGTTCCGCAGTCCGCCGCGCTCCGGCGACGACGTCATCAGCCTGCGCGGCGTCCACAAGGGCTACG
>NZ_JBIIGK010000071.1:0-14839 GCF_044236515.1 Phenylobacterium sp. | reverse complement strand
TGCGGTTCGTCCGGCCGCTGCTGCAGGGCCATATGTTCGACAAGCCCGAGACCCTGGCCATGGCGCTGCAGACGCCGCCCTCGGCCAACGGCCAGCTGTCGCACGCCCCGCTGCTCGCCCAGGTCAAGTTCGGAAAGCGCATGTGCTGGAGCCACGGCGGCTTCTGGGGGATCCAGATGATCTACTGCCCGGACATCGACGTGGCGGTGGCGGTGGCGCACAACAACTCCGACGCCCAGGTCCGCGGGGTCTCGAACGAGGTGCTCTCCGCCGCCATCGAGGACATCGCCGCCGCCCGCGCCCGCCGCTGACCCGGCAGGGCGGGCAAAAAGAAAGAGGCCCCGCGGTCGCCCGCGGGGCCTCGATTGCTTCTAGCGGTCAGATTAGAAGCGCTGACCGAACCGCGCCCCGAAGAACTGCGGCTTGATCGGGAAGGCGCGGGACGAGTCCGCACAGATCGCGATCGCGCAGAAGGTGTTGCGGGTCAGGATGCCCCGCTTGTCGAAGGCGTTCTGCAGGAAGACGTCGAACGTCCAGTTGTCGCGGCTGACGCCGGCCGAGAAGTCGAAGGTCGTGAAGCCCTTCGTATTGCCCAGCAGGCTGTTGTTCAGAACGTTCAGGTCCTGGGTCGCGCCCGTCTGGTAGAGCGCCGCGGCCTGGGCGTAGGCGCCGTAGTCGCGGAACTCGGTGTCGTAGCGGATCGAGGTGGTGCCCTTGAACTTCGGCTGCGCGGGCAGGCGGGTGCCGGCCTCGGCCGCGACCTGGGAGGTCGGCGGGTTCACACCCGGAACGAACTGGCCCGGCGTACAGGACGGCAGCTGCGAGATCGTCCGGCTCGTCGCGTCGAACGCGAAGTTGCAGAAGTCCTCGGCCAGCTTGGCGTCGTTGTAGGCGCCGGTCGTCGACAAGGTGAACTTGTCGAGTTTCAGGTCGGCGTCGAATTCGAAACCGTAGACGCGGGCCTTACCGGCGTTGCCGGTCATGATCGCGCCCTGCGTCCCGGCGACGACCACGGTGTACTGAACGTCGTTCCACTCTTCGTAATAGACGGCCGCGTTCAGGCGGAAGATGCCGTTCCACGTCGTCTTCATGCCGAGCTCGTAGTTGGTGAGCTCTTCGGACAGGTACGGATCGACGGTCGCGACCCCGATGTTCCGAATGCGCAGCGGCCGGTTGAAGCCGCCCGGCCGGAAGCCGGTCGAGTAGTTCGCATAGACCATCTTGGTCGGCGTGAGCTGCCAATCCAGGGCGATCTTGTGGGTCTCGCCCTTTTCCTTGTAGCGGCCCGTCTGGTCGGGGGCGGCGAAGTTGGAGTTGAGGCACTGCAGGCGCTCGGCCGGCAACGGCAGCGGGCAGCCCATGGCTCCGGTCGGCACGTAGAAGGACGTCACCGTGTTCCGGGCCGAGGCCGCGACACCGGCGAAGCCGATGTTCTTGTACTCCGTCCAGAAGTAGCGGATGCCGGCGGTCAGCTTCAGGGTCGGCGTGATGTTGTAGTGGCCTTCCGCGAACACCGCCTTGTCCTTCCAGGTCTGGTCGGACTCGATGATGTAGAAAGCGTCGCCCTTAACGGCCGGCGAGCCCTGCACCATGGTGCCGCCCGCGCCCACCGGAATGCCGAAGCCGGCCGGGTTGCTGTCGCCGCCGCCGGATTCGGTATAGCCGGCGATGTTGTCGAGGCCGTGGATGGCGTAGTTGCTGTTATTTTCCTGCTTCATCCACTGGTAGAAGCCGCCGACCGTGACGTCGAACGGCCAGCTCGACGGCGTCGACACCCGGAACTCCTGGGTGAACTTCGGCCGTGACGTGTCGCCGTGGAAGTACTGGACCGGGCTGATCAGGGTGGTGCAGCGTTGCGCCGCGCCGGCTCCCGTGCAGCCGGCCTTGTCGAAGAACTGCAGGTAGTTTTCGTAGCCCGGCCCGAAGCCGTCATAGGCGACGGTGTAGTAGGTGTAGTCGTTCAGCAGCTTGGTCTTGCGGCGGTGCACGCCCGTCGCCGACACGAGGTTCCAGTCGCCGATGTGGCCGTTGATGGCCAGCGAGGCCTGGTACCACTTATCGTCCTGGCGCGTCTTGTCGTAGTCGACCACTTCCAGGTCGCCGACCCGCGGGTCGAAGCCGAAGTAACCGTTCGAGACCTGCCGCTGGGCCGTGATCTGCGGGAGCACTTCCCAGCCCTCGGCGATCTCCCAGCGCAGGGCGAGGCGGCCACCGTATTCCTTGATCGTGTTGTAGTCGTCCTTGGCGATGGAGGCGTTGTTGAGGGCGAAGGACGTCGCGGGGTTCTCGTCGCCGAGGTTCAGGACCGCGGGGGCCCCGGTGTTGAAACGGCCGTTGTTGGGCACGTTGTCCACGTAACCGCCGTCACGGCGATAATAGCCCATGGCGCGCAGGGCGATGTTCTCGCGCACCGGCAGGTTCACGAAGGACTCGATCTGTCCGCCGATGTCGCCCTTGCCGTACTTGTTGGCCTCGAGATTGTAGCCGCCCTCGAACTTGTCGAATTTCGGCTTGTTGGTGATGAAGCGGACCGTGCCGCCGAGGGAGCCGGCGCCGTAGAGGGTGCCTTGCGGACCCGACAGCGCCTCGATGCGCTCCATGTCGTAGACGTGGATATCCGGCGCGCCGGCGCCGTCGGCGGTGATGCCGGTGCCGGTGATCGGGATCTCGTCGAGATAGATGCCGACCGAGCCGTACTGGCCGCCGGCCGGGACGATGCCGCGGAAATAGGTGACCTGACGACCTGGGCCGAGGCCCGCGAAGGACACCGACGGCAGCAGGGTGACGAGGTCGGACAGGCCCTTGACCTGCCGCTCGGCCAGGGTGTCGCCGCTGAGCGCCTGGATGGCGATGGGCACCTTCTGGACATTCTCGGACCGGCGGGTCGCCGTCACGATGATTTCGCCGAGGGCGGTTTCTCCGGCCGCGGCGCTCTGCGCGAACGCCGGGCTGGCGAGCGCCATCGGCGTCAGGACGGTGGTGGCCGCAAGCAGCCCGACGAGGCGCCTGCGCTTGGAGTCGGAATTGGTGATCATGTGGAAAGTTTCCCCCTGATCTTCTGGTCGTTAACCTGGACGGTCCGCTTGGACTTAGGGCGGTCCTTGCTCGGCGACGAACTGCCCTTCCCGCAGTTTCGCCGCCCAATGGAAGATCGCGGAACGATGGTCTTCCGAATTGTTGCAAGCGAGAAAAACGCAAGCTGAACCGTGCGGGAAGGTGACTATCGAGATCAGGGTGGTGTCGATCGAACACCGTCAGATATCCCCGTGTTCTGGTAGGCTCGCGATATTCCTCGCTAAACGAGGTAACGGTGTTCGCTTCGGATGTCGCTTCGAAAACCACAAAGCTGTCGTAGATTGCCGGCCGAGGGGCCTTGGGCAGGTGCGATTGAGGAAGCCGATATGTCGATCCCGCCGCCGACCAGGCCGTTCCCCATCCGAACCGTTGTCGTCTGACCTCATGACTCCACAAAATTCAGCTGCTGCCGTGGGCGGTCCCCGGGCCGTCCAGGCGGAAATCGCCGCCCTGCTGGAGCGCCAGCCGGAAGAAGCGTTGGCCCGCGCCGAGGCGGTCCTCAAGCAACCTGGGCCGCAGCCGGCCGTGGAGTTGCTCGCCTGCCAGGCGCTGCGCCGGCTCGGCCGGAGCAAGGTCGCGTTGCCGCGGCTGGCGGCGCTGGCGAGACAGCATCCCCAGGTGCCGGCGGTGATCTGGGAACTGGCGCAGGCGGCCGGCGACGCCGGCGAGGTGCGCCAGGCGATCGCCGCGCTCGAGGACCTCACCCGTCAGCAACCCATGGTGGCCGGCGGATGGTTCCTGCTGGCGAGGCATCTGCGGTCCGAGGGCCGCGCACAGGACGCCTGGCGCGCCGACCTGTCCGGCGTCCACGCCTCGTCCCGCGATCCCGACCTGTTGCAGGCGGCGGTGGCGATGAACGAAGGCCGGCTCGACGAGGCGGAGGCGATCCTCGCCGCGCGGCTTCAGCGCAACGCCGAAGACCCGCCGGCCATCCGGCTGCTCGGCGAAATACACTGGCGGCGCGGCGACATGACCGAGGCGATGGAGCGCGTCGAGCGGGCCGTCGAACTGGCGCCCGGCTTCGACCTCGCCCGCGACTTCCTGATCCGCCTGCTGATTCAGACCAACCGCCTTCCCGAAGCCCTCGACCATGCCCGGACGCTGTCGCAGTCGCCGATCCAGAGTCCTGGCCACGACCTGATCACCGCCTCGGTCCTGGTCCGCCTCGGCCAGCAGGAGGAGGCAGGGGAGATCTATCAGCGGCTGCTGGCCGCGCAGCCGAACCAGCCGCAGGTCTGGCAGAACTACGGCCACGTCCTGAAGACGCTCGGCCGTCAGGCGGAGGCGGTCGACGCCTATCGCCAGGCCGTGACCCGGCTGCCGACCATGGGCGAGGCCTGGTGGAGCCTCGCCAACCTCAAGACCGTCAAGCTTGGGGCCGAGGACATCGCCGCGATGGAGGCGGCGCTCACCACGCTCGAGCCGCAGGCGGAGCAGCGTCAGGAGGACGTCTTCCACCTGCACTTCTCGCTCGGCAAGGCCTACGAGGACGCCCGCGACTACGCCGCCTCTTTCCGCCACTACGAATTCGGCAACCGCCTGCGCCGGACCATGGTCGTGCACGACCCCGACGCCTTCGCCGCCGAGGTTGCGGCCGCGGCCCGCACGTTCAGTCCCGCCTTCATTTCGCAGGTGGACGAAGGCGGCTGCCCGGCCCCCGACCCGATCTTCATCGTCGGCCTGCCGCGGTCAGGCTCGACCCTGGTGGAGCAGATCCTCGCCAGCCACAGCCAGGTCGAAGGCACGATGGAACTGGCGGAGATGATGATGATCGCCGGCCGCCTGCAGTCGCGGGTCGACGAGGGCGAGTTCCCGGACTTCGCCGCGATGATCGCGTCCCTGACGCCCGCGGCGCGGACCCGGCTCGGTGAGGAATACCTCGAGCGCACCCGGACCCATCGCCAGACCGACCGGCCGTTCTTCATCGATAAGATGCCGAACAACTGGCAGCACGTGGGCCTGATCAAGCTGATCCTGCCGAAAGCCAGGATCGTCGACGCCCGCCGCCACCCGCTCGGGTGCTGTTTCTCGGGTTGGAAGCAGCACTTCGCCCGCGGCCAGGCCTTCTCCTACGACCTGAGCGACATCGGCCGCTACTACCGCGATTATGTGGCGATGATGGCCGCCTACGATGCGGCGGCGCCCGGCGCCGTCCATCGGGTGATCTACGAGAAGATGGTGGCCGACACGCCCGGCGAGGTCCGCCGCCTGCTCGACCACCTCGGCCTGGCGTTCGAGGAAGGCTGCCTGGAGTTCTACAACAACGACCGGGCGGTTCGCACGGCGAGTTCGGAGCAGGTCCGCAAACCGATCTTCACCGACGCGGTCGACCACTGGAAGAACTATGAGCCTTGGCTCGGGCCGCTGGTCGCCGCGCTCGGGCCGGTGCTGGACGCCTACCCCGAGCCGCCGGCGGACTGGACCGCGATCCTCGCCTGAGCCGGCAGAACAGAAAGGATCGGGAGCCGACGCGCGCGCCGGCTCCCGCCGCAATCAGGCCTCGTAGACGGCCCGGCCTTCGGTGAAGGTCTTCAGGATCTTGATCTTGATGATGCTTTCCGGATCCACGGTGTGCGGATCCTTCTCCAACATCACGAAGTCGGCCAGCTTGCCGGGGGTGATGGTCCCCTTCTTGCCTTCTTCGTGGGTGGCGTAGGCGCCGTTGGCGGTGTGGATCTTGATCGCCTCGGCGACCGTCACCTTCTGCCGGGCGCCCCAAACCGAACCGTCCCAACCCTTGCGGGTGACGATGCCCTGGATGCCCATCAGCGGCGAGAACGGCCCGGGGCCGTAGTCCGAGCCGGCCGCCGCGGTGATGCCGGCGTCGACGAACTCCCGGAACGCGAACGTCCGGTCCATGATCTCCTTGCCGTAATAATGGAACTTGTCAGCGTTGTAGTAGAGGTAGGTCGTGAAGGTCGCGGGGACGGCGTCGATGGCCTTGATCCGGCGGATCAGGTCGTCGTTCATCACTGAGCAGTGGGTGATCTTCGGCCGCGCGTTGGGCGTCGGGAACAGCCGCAGCGCGCGCTCGTAGGCGGTCAGGGTCGTGGCGATGCCCATGTCGCCGTTGGCGTGGCAGTTCATCTGGATGCCGGCCCGATGGACCCGCTCGGCCCACGCGTTCAGGTCGTCCTGGGTCTCGGTCATGATGCCGTAGTAGGGCGGGCTTATTCCCGGGTAACCGTTGCTGAGCCGCGCCGTCCGCTCCGAGAACGAGCCGTCGACGACGTGCTCGGCCGTGGCCCCGAGGCGCACCCAGTCATCGCCGAGGCCGGTCCGGATCCGGTTCGTGATCATAGATTCCAGCAGCCGGCCGCTGACCTCGAAGCTGACGCGGTGCAGCAGTTCGCCGTCCTGGCGCAGCTTCTGCAGCGACTGCAGGTCCTCCGGATCGCCAGTGCTCGACTGGGCGCTGGTGATGCCATAGCGCACCAGGGTCTTGGAGAAGTGGGCGTTGCCGGCCCGGGCCCGCTCGACCAGCTGCGCGGGGGTGTATTGCACGCGCTTGCCGGCTTCCTGCATCACGCGGTTGGCCTTTTCCGCGACCCGGCCCGACAGGCCGCTGGCGTCGTGGAAGAACTCGCCGCCCGGCGGGTTCGGCGTGCTGGCCGTGACGCCGGCCATCTCGAACGCCTTGCTGTTGTAGAAGGTGGTGTGCCCCCCGCGGTGCCGCACCGAGACCGGGTGCACCGTCGAGACCTTGTCGAGGTCCTGACGGGTGATCAGCCGGCCGTCCTTGACCTTGGTGTCGTCGTAGAAGCGTCCAGCGACCCAGTGCCCGGGCGGCGTTTCGGCGGCGCGCTTGCGCAGCTTCTCGATGATGCTGTCGATGGTGACGAACTCGACCTCGAACGGATTTCCGACCAGCACCTCGTAGAGCAGCGTCTGCCCGTCGGCGTGGATGTGCGCCTCGTTGAAGCCGGGGACGATGGTCGACGACTGGGCGTCGAGCCGGCGGGTCGAGGGACCTGCATAGCCGAGGATTTCCTGGTTCGAGCCGACGGCGATGAAACGGCCGTTCTTGACGGCGAAGGCCTGGGCCGTCGGCTGGCTGTCGTCGACCGTATAGACCTTGGCGTTGTAGACGATCAGGTCGGGGTGCGGCGTGCCGGCGGCTAGCGCCATCCCAGGCAGACCGGTCAGGACGAGACCCGTCCCGGCGATGAACTCTCTACGACCTTCGTCGAACTTGACGGATGCGCCAGAGGCGCTCGAACCGAAGAGATTCCGACGGGCTTGCGGGCTCATATTATTGTCCTCCCCATGATGCGCGCGCGGTCCCAATGCCGACACGCTGTTCATTTCTATCTCGAGACTACGCGGCAAACCGGCCTCTGAATAGATCGTCGTGATCTCAGATTTCGCTCATCGAGGCGCAAGGATTCTCTAGGTTCCGACAAGTGATCGGCGGTGCAAATGGCGCACCTGTAGGTGCGTCAATTGCTGGCTTGTGGGAAATCCCACGGGCTGCCTACGGTTGAGTAGCGGCTGTTCCTTGCGGTCGATAATCATAATCCGGGGAGTTGAAATGATCGGGAGAAAAGGCGCCCTTGCGTGCGGTGCATGTCTTGCCGCTCTGTTCGGCGGATCTGAAGCGCTGGCTCAATCGACTTCCGATGTCGGAGAGGTCGTCGTCACCGCGACTCGCCGCGCCGAGTTGCTCAGCCGGGTGCCGGTCAGCGCCACGGCCGTCACCGAGCAGGCCATCGACCGCAAGGGGATGCGGACCTTCGAGGACATCGCCCGGCTGACCCCCGGCGTTGAGTTTTCGCGCGGTTCGAACCTGATCTCGATCCGCGGGATCAGCACCAGCGCCGGCGCGGCGACGACGGGCGTCTATATCGATGAGACCCCGATCCAGACCCGGAACATCGGGACCGGCCGCACTAACGGTTCGCCGCAACTGTTCGATGTGGAGCGCGTCGAGGTGCTGCGCGGGCCCCAGGGGACTCTGTTCGGCGCCGGCTCGATGGGCGGCACCGTCCGCTACATCACGCCCCAGCCCAGCCTTACCGACTGGTCCTACTATGGCCGCGGCGAGGTCAACAGCATCCGCAATGGCGACACCGGCTATGAGGTCGGCGCCGCCGTCGGCGGCCCGGTCATCGCCGACAAGCTGGGCGTGCGGGTGAGCGCCTGGCGTCGCCGCTCCGGCGGCTGGATCGACCGGATCGACTACCTGAACAGCACGCCCGCCAACCCGGTCATGCTCGAGAACAACAGCAACTGGGAAGAACACACCATTCTGCGCGGCGCCCTGCGGTGGGAGCCGGTCGACGGCCTGACGATCAAGCCTTCGGTGCTCTTCCAGGAAACCTTCGCGAACAACGCGCCGGTGCTGACCGGCGGCGTCTGGGAGTACTACAGCGATATCAAGAACGGGAAATTCCGGTCGGGGAACAAGCTGCCCTCGCCGGTGAAGGAAAAATACGTCCTGCCGGCCCTCGAAATCGAACGCGACTTCGACGCGTTCAGCCTGGTCAGCAACACGTCGTACTTCCACCGGAACCAGACGACGAACTCCGACTATACGGCCTACCTCGGGGCCGTGTTCGGCTTCGTCAACCAGGCGGGGCCGGCCTTCCAGCGGCTGCCGACCTACTACTCCTATGCCGACGTGGTGAACCAGCAGCGCAACTTCACCCAGGAACTGCGCCTGCAGTCGAACGGGGAGGGTCGCCTGAAGTGGGTGGCGGGCGTGTTCTTCCAGGAGAACAAGCAACGCAGCTACGAGAACATCCACGATCCGCTGATCGCCCCATTCACGCAGATCTTCTACGGCCAGACCGTCATCCAGCGTTACCTGGTGCCGGTGATCGCGCCCGATCTGCGGCTGTACGCCCAGCGGGACTCGACCGATCGTCAGCTGGCGGCCTTCGGCGACCTGACCTTCAACCTGACCGATGAACTGAGCATCAGCGGCGGGCTTCGCTACGCCAAGATGGACTTCAAGTTCCACTCCCTCCAGGAGGGTCCGACCCAGCGCGGCCGAACCGAGTTCGACGGCAATCTCACCGAAAAGCCTCTGACGCCGAAGTTCAACGTCACCTATCAACCCGCAGGCGGCGGACTGATCTATGCGACCGCGGCCAAGGGCTATCGGGCCGGGGGCAGCGTGCGCCCCGCCCCGGCGCTGACCTGCGCCGCCGACTTCGCCGCTCTCGGCGTGACCAGCCTGCCGCCGACCTTCAAGTCGGACTCGGTCTGGAGCTACGAAGTCGGGGCGAAGAACAACCTGGCTGACGGGCGCCTGCGGATCGCCGCCAGCGCCTATCACGTCGATTGGAAGGACATCCAGACGTCGATCGGCCTTCCGACCTGTGGCTTCAACTACGTCGCCAACGCCGGGACCGCCCGCAGCCGCGGCTTCGACCTTCAGGCCGAAGCCCAGGTGACCGATGCCCTGTCGCTGACCCTGGCGGTCGCTCACAACAGCGCCAAGTTCACCTCGACCGTCGACGCGCCGGGGACCATCCCGGGCGTCCGCCGGATCATCGTCTCGGAGGGCAACACCCTGGGCGGGGCGCCGTGGACCGTGGCGCTCTCGGCCGACTACAACTTCCAGGCCTTCGGGCTTCCGTCCTACGTCCGTGGCGACTTCAGCTACGCGGCCAAGAACAAGGGCCGCACCCCCGCCCAGGACCCGCGGACGACGTCCTATGACGCCACCGTCATTCAGCCGCCGGACACCTACATCACCAACGCCCGGGTCGGGGTGCTGGTGAATGACCTGGACCTGTCGGTCTTCGCGGACAATCTCTTCGACAGCCATCCGGTCCTGTCGCGGTTCCACGAGACGCGGACCTCGCCGCTCTACATGCTCTCGACCTTCCGGCCTCGAACGGTCGGCGTCACCGTCACGATCCGTCGCTGATCGCGGCCGCCTGCTCCTCCGTGCATCGGCGCGGGGGAGCGGGTCGACCGTCGCGATGAGAATTGATCTTTCGGTCTTCGTCCTGACACTTGCGATCAACAGGACGTCCGGAAAACGTCCGCAGAAAATCGGTGGGAACGATGAAAACCAGCCTGGGTATCGCCATCGCACTGGCCACGGCGTTGTGCGCCACCAGCTCGCTGGCGGCTCCGAACGACGTGCATTGGCCCTTCACCGGCGCCGATCAGCACTTCAGCCGCTACTCACCCGCCAACCAGATCAATCGGGCCAACGTCAGCGGCCTGAAGATCCTCTGGACCCGGCCAGCCATCGATCCTTCGCTGAGCGCCGAGTTCCCCGTGCTCCAGACCGCCCTGCGCACTGGCCGCAGCGGGCCTTACTTCCGCTCCACCCCGATTGAAGTCGGCGGCGTCGTCTACGCCTCCAACGGCGTCGGCCTGGTGGAAGCCTTCGAGGCCGGCACGGGCAAGACGATCTGGGTGCAAAGGCCGTTTTCCAGCGCCCCGGCCGACCTCGCCGGCGGCGCGCAGCGCGGCGTCGCCATGTGGCGGTCGGGAAACGACAGCCGCATCATCTCCGCGCGGGGGGCCTTCCTCTATTCGCTCGACGCGAAAACCGGCAAGCCGGACACCGCCTTTGGTGAGAACGGCCGGGTGTCCCTCGTCGAAGGCGACCGCCGCGGCGGCGCCAACGGCGCGCCGATCGTGGTCGGCGACGTGATCATCCTGGGCGCCGCTGGAAACGGCCCCGGCGTCGCCGGCCGCGGCGACGACGGCGGCGATCAGATCGCCGCCTATCCGCGCGTCTCCCGCGCCTACGACGTGCGGACCGGCAAGAAGATTTGGGAGTTCAGCCCGATGCCGGCCGAGGGCGATCCGGCCCGCGCCACCTGGGGCGAGGCGGCGGGAATCGCCGGGGCCATGGCGTCCTATGGCCTGATCAGCGCCGACGAGGAGCTGGGCTACGTCTACATCGGCTATTCCGCCCCCAATCCCGGCGGATTCGGCGGTCATCGGCCCGGCGACAACCTCTACGGCGACGCCGTGGTCGCCCTCGACATCAAGACCGGCCGGAAGATCTGGCACTACCAGACCATCCATCACGACCTGTGGGACTTCGATCTCGCCTCGCCGCCGATCCTCGGTGACGTCAAGTCGGGCGGAAAGACGGTGAAGGCCTTGATGATCATGGGCAAGGTGCCGCTGCTTTATGCCCTCGACCGCGTGACCGGCAAGCCGATCTGGCCGATTCCCGAGCGGCCGGTCCCGCCGTCTACCGTGGCGGGAGAGCGAGCGTCGCCGACCCAGCCGATCCCCTCACGGCCCGAGCCGATCGGCCGCCTGGAATTCACTGAGAACGACCTGATCGACTTCACGCCGGACCTTCGCCGGCAGGCCCAGGAGATCGTCAGCAAGTATTATACGATCGGCAAGGCCTTCCAGCCGTCGCCGCTGTGCAGCCGCCCGTCCGGTCCCGACGGGGTGCTGATGCTGCCCGGCTCGGACGGCGGCGGTATGTGGAGCTCGGGCTCCTTCGATCCGGACACCAACACCTACTACACGGTGGTCTCCGACACGGTCAGCGCCCACTGCATGGAGAACCCGACCGCGGCCGACGCCACCTTGCGCTACAAGAAGCGCGGCGACCTGATCCAGCTCGCACCGATGGGCCCGCAGGGTCTGCCGCTGATCAAGCCGCCGTACAGCCACTTCGTCGCTGTCGACATGACCAACGGGCGGGTGAAATGGCGGGTGCCGAACGGCGAGGGCCCGCGCAACAATCCGCTGCTGAAGGGCTTGAACCTGCCGATGCTCGGCAATCCCGGGAAGCCGGCGGTGGCGGTGACCAAGGAGCTGATCTTCGTCGGCGAGGGCGCCTCGACCATGCTGATGGCCCCGGCGCATAGCGCCTACGGCGACAAATTCCGCGCCTACGACAAGCGCAACGGCAAGATCCTTGCCGAGGTGAAGCTGCCGGCCGGCACCTCGGGCGCGCCGATTACCTACAGCGTCGGCGGCAAGCAGATGGTGCTGGTCGCAGTGTCCGGTGCAGCCGGCCAGCCCGACTGGGTGGACAAGAACTGCCCGCCCGCCGATCGCGCTTGCGGCGCCGGCCCGCTGGCCGAACCTGTATGGGTGGCGATGGGGCTTTAGAGGTGGAGACGTGGCGCGGCTGAAAACCCATGTGGAACGGCACAGGGTCTCGCGGGTCGGCTGGCTGCGCGCGGCGGTTCTCGGCGCGAACGACGGGATCGTCTCCACCGCCAGTCTGATCGTTGGGGTCGCCGCCGCCGACGCCACACGCGCCAATGTGCTCCTGACCGGTCTTGCCGGCCTGGTCGCAGGTGCCATGTCGATGGCGGCCGGCGAATATGTTTCGGTCAGTTCGCAGGCGGACAGTGAAGCGGCGGATCTCGCCAGGGAGCGGGTAGAACTGGCGAGTCAGCCAAAGCAAGAGCGTGATGAGATCACGGCGATCTATGTAGACCGTGGGCTGACCCCGGACCTGGCCCGGCAAGTCGCCGAACAGCTCAACGCGGGCGACGCGTTGGCCGCGCATGCCCGGGACGAACTGGGGATTTCGGAGCACTCGACCGCTCGGCCCGTGCAGGCTGCCCTGACCTCCGCCGCCACATTCGCGATCGGAGCCGCCCTGCCGCTCGGCGTCGTGAGTGTCACGCCGATGAAGGTGGTGGTTCCAGCGGTCGCCTCGACGACGTTGATTTTTCTCGGGGCCTTGGGCTGGGTTGGGGCAGGGGCCGGCGGCGCTAACCCTATGCGCCCGGTCGTGCGGGTGGTCTTCTGGGGAGCGCTCGCCCTCGCGGTGACCGCTCTGATCGGGCGAGCGTTCGGCGCGGCGATCTAGCGGCGGCTCGCTGTCGCGGTCACGACCAGGCGCTGGCCCCGGAGGCGGCGCGAAAGCCGATGGCGGTGGGGGCAGTCAGCGGTGAACTTGTCTCCGCCACAAGATGGCTAGATTTATGACTCGAGAAAGCCCTGCGGGTGGCACCAAACATTCCGTGTTAGCGCCGGAGAGATGGTCTCGAGGGCAGCGAGGTTGCCATCCGTCTCCACACACGGCGCCGGTAGCAAGACCATAAAGCCGATCCTCCTAGTGCTGGCTTTCCGGCATCCGGACGATCAGACCATCCAACGCTTCGGTGACCCTGATCTGACAGGACAGTCGGCTGTTGTCCTCGACCGCCTCGGCGAAGTCGAGCATCGACTCCTCCATCGCCGACTGGGTCCCCGTCGCCTCGCGCCAGGCTTCGTCGACGTAGACATGGCAGGTGGCGCAGGCGCAGGCACCGCCGCAGTCGGCGTCGATGCCCGGCACGTTGTTCTTGATCGCGCCTTCCATCACCGACAGGCCCGGCCGCACCTCGACCGTGTGCTCGATCCCGTCGTGTTCGATGTAGGTGATTTTCGCCATCAGGCGGCGACCTCTTTCATGGAAACCGATGGGTCCGCAAGCCGGGCCTTGTCCACCGGGCGGCGGGCGAGGATGAGCTGCTTGCCCATCATGAACTCCGGCGGCGCGTTGATCGCCTCGACCGCCTGCACTAGATCGCCCTTCAGGTGGAAGACGGCGAACCTGCCGCCGGCCGGATCGCCGCGCACCAGCACCTCGTCGACGTCGAAGGCGTAGCCGGCGATCTGCAGTTTCAGGTCGTACTGGTCGGACCACTGCCAGGGACACTCGCCGGCCGGGGCCGACTTGCCGGTGATGGCGCTGGCCGCCTGCTTGGCCTGCTCCAGGGCGTTGGGCACGCTTTCCATGCGGAACATGCGGTCGTAGATCGGCATCGGCCGGTGGGCGACGTCGCCGATGGCGAAGATGTCGGGATCGGAGGTGCGGGCGTTCAGGTCGACGACCACGCCGCGCGCCGTCTCCAAGCCGCAGTCGGCCGCCAGCTCGTCGTTCGGCGCCGCGCCGACGCCGACCACCGCGACGTCGCACGCCAGCACGCGGCCATCGGCCAGGGTGACGCCGGTGACGTGGCCGGCCTCGCCCTCAAAGCCGATGACGCTGGCGCCCAGTTCGAAGCGGACGCCGTTCTTTTCGTGATAGCCCTGGAAAAAGTCGGACAGCGCCTCGCAGGCCACCCGCGCCAGAAGCCGCGGCTCGCGCTCCAGCACCACGACCTCGGCGCCGAGCGCCCGGCCGGACGCGGCGACCTCCAGTCCGATATAGCCGCCGCCGACCACCGCCAGCCGCTTGCCCGGGCCCAGCGCCTGTTTCAGCGCCTCGGCGTCGGCCGCGGTGCGCAGGCTGGTGACGCCGGAAAGGTCAGCGCCGGGGATCGGCAGGGTCAGCGCGCGCGCGCCCGTGGCCAGGATCAGGGTGTCGTAGGAAATCTCGGACCCGTCGGCCAGGTGGACGAGCTTCGCGCTTCGCTCCAGCCGCGCGACCCGGACGCCGGGCCGGAAATCGATGCCGTGCTCGCCATAGAATTCGACCGGCCGCAGGGCCAGGGAGTCGGCGTCGGCCTCGCCCTTCAGCCAGGCCTTGGACAGCGGCGGCCGCTGGTAGGGCGCGATCGGCTCCTCGCCCAGCAGGACGATGGGGCCTTCGAACCCATACTGCCGCAGCAACGCCGCCGCCGTGCCGCCGGCATGGCCGGCGCCGACGATGACCACCTGTCCCGCGCTCATGCCGCCAGGGACAGCCGCTCGGCATGCCACGCCAGATGGTCGGCCATGAAGGTCGAGACGAACGAATAGCTGTGGTCGTAGCCGGGCTGGCGGCGCAGAGTCAGCGGGATGCCGGCTTCGGCGCAGGCCGCCTCCAGCAGCTCCGGCTTCAGCTGGCTCTCCAGGAAGCTGTCGGCCTCGCCCTGATCGACCAGCAGCTCGGCGACCCGCG
>NZ_JBIIGK010000211.1:0-4027 GCF_044236515.1 Phenylobacterium sp. | reverse complement strand
CCCGCGCGCCGTAGGCGATCCGCCGGCCGCCGGCCAGGTGCGGCGCGATCTCCGGATGATGTTTGAAGCGCTGGAACTCGTCGTAGGGCGACAGCCAGGGATTCTTGTAGTTCAGGTGCACCACGAAGCCGACGGCCACATAGTGGTCGCCGAAGTGATAGAGGAAGCTGCCGCCGCCGGTCTTGTCGTCCAGGGGCCAACCGGTGGTGTGCTGCACGAGACCCGGCTTGAACACCTCCGGCGGGACCTGCCACAGCTCCTTTATGCCGATGCCGAACTTCTCCGGCTGGCGGCCTTCGCAGAGGCCGAACTTCGATTTCAGCACCTTGGCGAGCGATCCGCGCACGCCTTCGCCGATGAACACGTATTTGCCGGTCACCTCGACGCCCGGCTGGTAGTCCGGACCCGGGCCATCCTTCGTCAGGCCGAACACGCCGGCGACGACACCCTTCAGCCGACCGTCGGCGTCGAACACCGGATCGGACGCCGCCATGCCCGGATAGACCTCGACGCCCAGCGCCTCGGCCTGTTCGGCCAGCCAGCGGCAGAGGTTGCCCAGGCTGCCGATGTAGCAGCCATGGTTGTGCATGAAGCCCGGCATGGCGAACATCGGCAGGGCAAGGCTGCCCTGCGGGCCCAGCATCAGGAAACGATCCTGCGTCGCCGGCGTGTCGAGCGGGGCGCCCATCGCCTTCCAGTCCGGCAGCAGCTCGTTCAGCGCCTTGGGATCGATCACGGCGCCGGAGAGGATGTGCGCGCCGACCTCGGAGCCCTTCTCGAGGACGGCGACGGAGATCTCCGAGCCGGCATCGGCCGCCAGCTGCTTCAGTCGGATCGCCGCCGCCAGGCCCGACGGGCCGGCGCCGACGATGACGACGTCGTATTCCATCTGCTCGCGTTCGACGATTTCGCTCATCTGGCTCCCCCGGACGGACTGGGTCCGACGCAATTCGCCCCGACTTATCGGGACCTCGCACGGCGTGGCAAGCCTACCCCGACGGAAGGCGCAACTTCCTGCGGATCGAAGCGCCGCCACAGCCATTTAGGCAGCGGGACGAGCGGCGGCCGATGGAGACGGAAGCGCGCATGGACATTTCGGATCGACAGCGAACCCTTCGGGCCGACGTCGCCGCGGACCTCGGCGAGATCTTCCGCCTGCCACAGGTCGAGGCGGCGCGCCAACCGGCCCACGTCCAGACCTACGTCGGAGAAACGGAGGCCGCGGCCAGCAGCCGACGGTCGCGGTACGGCGGGCTGGCCGCCGCCGCGCTGGCCGGTCTCGCGGTCGGGGCGGTGTTGATGGGAACGTCGCGGGAGCCTGCGCCGGTCCAGGCGCCGGTCACGGCCCCAGTTGAGGCGGTCATCGCGCCGAGCGCCGCCCCGCCAGCGCCGCGGGTGATCGTCACGGCTGCAGCGACCGCACCCGCCCCAGACCGGACCGAAGCGCCGCCGCGCGCCGCGGCGAAGGCGCCGAAGGTGCAGAAGGCTGTCCAAACCGGCCCGGCCCCGAAGGCCAAGCGCGTGAAACGTCCCGAGTTGCGTCGGGTCAGCGCCGAGGGGTGCGGCCGCCTGCGCGGCGACGCACTCGCCCGTTGCGCCTATCCGGACGTCCTCGCTGCCGATCGGCGCCTTCGCCGCGCCTATGAGGACGCGGCCGACGCCGGCGTAGGCTCCGACGAACTCGCGGACTATCGGAGCCGGTGGGCGAGCCTGCGGCGGCGCGCCAACCGCGATCCGGGCCTCGTCATCGAAAGCTACTCCCTGATGGCTGGGGACCTGAGGCAGCTCGCCCATGACGCCGAGGCGGCGCGCTCATGAGCGTCGGCGGCGACCTGATCTACGCGATCGGCGACATCCACGGCTCCTACACGCCGTTGCGCGAGCTGCTGGCGCGGATATCCGAGGACTGCGCCGAGCGGGCGCGGAGCCGCCGCCCGGTGTTGATCTTCCTCGGCGACTACGTCGATCGGGGGCCCGCCTCACACAAGGTCCTGGAGGCCCTGGTCTGGCTGAGGCGCCGTCCTGACTTCGAGGTCCACCTGCTGAAGGGCAACCACGAGCAGGCCCTGCTCGCCTTCCTGGAGGCGCCGGAAGCCGGGGAGCCGTGGCTGCGCTACGGCGGGGCCCAGACGCTGGCAGCCTATGGCGTGCCGGCGCCGGGGAAGGAGGCCGATCCCGAAGCCTACGTCCGGGCGCGGGACGAACTGCTGGACGCCATGCCGGCCTCCCACCTGCGTCTGCTGCAGACCCTGGAGCTGATGGCGACGGCCGGCGACTACGTCTTCGTCCATGCCGGCGTTCGGCCGGACCGGCCGCTGGCGGCGCAGAAGGAAGACGACCTGCTGTGGATCCGTCAGACCTTTCTCGAAGCGCCAGGGCCTTTCGAGAAGGTGGTGGTGCACGGCCACACCTGGATCGACGCGCGTCCGCAGATGCTGGAGCACCGCATCGGCATCGACACGGGCGCCTACGCCACCGGGGTCCTGACGGCCCTGCGCCTTGACGATGAGGGACGAGCCGTCCTGCAGGCTGGAGCCGCCGCAGACGCCCTGCCGGCCTAATCGTTCTTGAAGTAGCCGCTCCAGTCGGGGTCGCCACGCAGGCGGCGAATGATCCGGTGCGCACGCGGTCGGGTCAGCAGCCAGGCGTTCCAGCCACAGACGAGCGCCAGCGTCGCCAATGGATTGCGGAAGGCCAGGAAGGACCCGACGAGCAGCACGACGTTACCAGCCGCCCAGAACACGATGGCCCGGAGGTCTCTTCGCCGCATGCGGCGGCCTCACAATCTGATTCGTCCTCGATCCCGTTCAACGAGCGGGAAAGCGTCTGGCTCCCGACACTACGCCGAAATCCAGTCGCCCCCGAGCGCGCCGACCGAGACGCCGGCGAGGATCAGCTGCGCGCCGCCAACGAACACCACCGCATCGGCGCCGACCTGCTCGACCCGCCAGGAGGCGCCGGGCTCCAGGACGACCCGATCGCCTTCTGCACGGGAAAAATCCGTCACCCGGTCAATGCCGGCCTCGGCGAAGGTGTGAAAGCGGTCCGCGCCCGAACCTCCCGAGACGGTGTCGTCGCCGCGGTCCCCCGACAGCCAGTCGTCGCCGGCCTGACCGAAGACCTGGTCGTTGCCCTGCCCGCCCCGCACGACGTCGGCCCCCGCGCCGCCGTCGACGACGTCTTCGCCGAGGTTGCCGAGTACGACGTCCGCGCCTTCGTCGCCGAACAGACGGTCGTTGTCCTTGCCGCCAACCACCCAGTCGTCGCCCGGCCCGCCGGCCAGGGTGTCGTTCCCGGCGTTACCGTGCATGTCGTCGAAATCGTCGCCGCCCGACATCAGGTCGCGCCCATCGCCGCCGCGCAGATAATCGAGGCCGGCGCCCCCGGCGATGCTGTCATCGCCCGACCCGCCCATCAGGGTGTCGGCGGTCGGGCCGCCATTGAGCGACTGTCCCGGTTGTCCCACCGCGCCGCCGCGCCAGGCTTCGAACAGGTCGAAGAAGCCGGCGCCGATCATCCGGTAGCCTTCAGCCGCGTAGTGCACGCCGTCCCACTGCATCGGAAAGCTTGCGGTGTCGAAGCTGGCGGCGTTGGCGTCCCACTGGTCGGTGAGCTGCTGGGCGTTGCGGACCTGGTCGTTGTAGGGTCCGGAGCGGCCGATCTGGAACAAGCCGATATGGCCGGCCGGATCGGCCATCCATTCCGCGCGCATCGCGGCGAGCAGGGCCGGCAGGTTGTCGATGTAGGCGCTGGCCGAGGCGGCGCGCTGGCCATCCTCCTCGCCCTGGCCCCAGAAGACGGCGTCGGGTCGACGGCCGCCGGCCGCGGCCCCGGCCTCGGCGATGATCATCGTCGTTCGGTCGAACAGTTCGCTGTCGCTGCGCGGCGACCAGTCGTAGTGCCACTGCTCCAGATCCTGGGCCAGCGGCGTGCCGCCGTGGGCTTCCTTGACGATGTAGAGCGTCTCGCCCGGGTAGGCGGCGCGGAAGTCGAGCGCGAACTGCACCTCCGGGCCCCAGGACGACGG
>NZ_JBIIGK010000005.1:0-43624 GCF_044236515.1 Phenylobacterium sp. | reverse complement strand
GTTCGGCCTTGACCAGGCGGCCTTCCGCGGGCGTCCGCGCGACGCCGAAGCGCGGGACATCCTGTCGATCGCCGCGCGGTCCGGCGTCGGCGTGCTCGAGGTCAGCCGCTGCCCGGCGGCGCAGGAAACCACCCTCGGCCACATCACGCCGAAGCCGAACCCGTTCCGCATCACCGTCACCACGGTCCGTCCCGACCGCGGCCCCGATTTCGCCGAGGCCGAGCTGCGCGCGCAGATCCAGCGCCTGGGCGTCGACCGCGTCGACACCATCCTGGCCCCGTCGGCCACCGACCTCTTCTCGCCGAACGGCCCGATGCTGTGGGACCGCCTGCGCGCCCTGCGCGACGCCGGCCTGTGCCGCAAGATCGGCGTTTCGGTCTACGCCTCCGACGACCCGGTCGGCCTGACCCGGCGCTTCAAGCCGGACGTCGTCCAGGCCCCGGCCTCGCTGCTCGACCAGCGGCTGCTGGTCGACGGTACGCTGTCGACCCTCGCCGAGATGGGGGTCGAGGTGCAGCTGCGCTCGATCTTCCTCAACGGCCTCCTGTTCCTGCCGCCCGACCGGGCGCCCAGCCACCTCAAGGCCGCCGCCGGCCGCATCTCGCGCGCCCGCCGGCTGATCGCCGAGGGCCGCTCCGATCCGCTGCAGGCCGCCCTCGGCTTCGCCCTCTCACGGCCTGAGGCGTCCACCGTCCTGGTCGGCGTCGCCTCGGCCGCCGAGATGAGCGCGGTGGTCGCCGCCGCCATGAGCCCGCCCCCGGACCTCGACTGGGACGAGATGGCGATCAACGATCCGGCCGCGCTCGACCCCCGCGCCTGGGCCGCGGCTTAGTTCCTCAGCCGCACCCCGACGAACACCGCCCGCCCCGGCTCGCCGTAGCCAAAGGTCTCTTGGTAGCGGCGGTCCGCCAAGTTCTCGAGCCGCGCCGTCAACGTCACCCGGTCGTTCAGCGCATAGGCCGCCGCGACGTCGGCGGTGACGAAGCTCTTGCGGGTCACGGGCGAAAATCCGTCGAGATCGGTGTCCGCCTGGCTGGACTCGGCCCGCGCGGTGACCGCGCCCGACCAGCGGCCCTCTTCCCACAGCAGCGCCGCTGACGCGGCATGGTCCGGCACGCGCAGCAGGCTGGCCCCGCTGGTCCGATCAATGGCGTCGGTGCGGGCGTAGGATCCCTTCAACCGCACGGCGTCGCTGAGCTGCGCCTCGACCTCCGCCTCGATCCCCTCCGATCGGGTGCGGGCGATGTTCACATAGCGCGCCGCGACATAGGCGATCTGGTCCGTCACGTTCAGCCGATAGGCCGTCACCGCCGCGGCGACCCGCTCGCCGCGCCAGCCGAGCCGCAGGTCGTAACCCTCCGCCGCCTCCGGCCGCAGCGCCACCGGCGGGGCGAAGCAGAAGTCGCAGGCGTACTGGCTGATGCTCGGGATCTTGAAGCCCTGGCCGGCCGCGGCCGTCAGGGTGAAGCCGGCCGGCAGCCGCGCCGCGGCCGACAGCCGGCCCGTCGTCTTGGCGTCGAAATGGTCCGGATCGTCGTAGCGAACCGCCGCCGTCAGGGTCAGCGGACCGGCCGCCAGCCGGCCCGTGGCGAACGCCGAGGTGACCGACAGGTCTTCCTTCACCCGACCGGACAGGTCGGCCGAGCTTTCCTGCCGCTCCGCCCCGACCACCACCGGCCCCCGCGCCGCGGTCCACCGCAGCACTTGGCGGTCCGCGCCGAAGTCGCTCGGGAAGTCGGAAATGTTCTCGCGTTTCAGGTCATAGAGGCTGACGCTCAGCTGGTGGGCGAACCCGGCCGCCGCGAAGGCCGCGCGGCCGAAGCCCGACCACGCCCGGCTCTTGTTCCGGTCCAGCGTGTCGCCGAGCACGTAGTTCGGAGCCGGGAAGCCGTCGATCTCCACCGAGCTTGCGCCATAGCGCAGACGGCCGTCGAGCCGCACGCCGTGGGGCGCCTCGAGCCGGCCGGCGAGGTTCGCGGTCACCGCCTCGAAGGCGTCGTCCTCGCGCCCCGACGCGGCCTTCGAGACGCCGTCCGTGCGCAGTCCGGTGACGCTGGCCGACAGCGCATAGGTCTCGCCTGCCGTGCCGATCCCGGCGAAGCCGCGGGCCGTCGCCATCGAGCCGACTTCCGCCTCGGCCCGCCAGCCGTCGATCTCGCGGGTGGTGATGGCGATGACGCCGCCGATCGCCTCCGAGCCCCACAGCGAGCCCTGCGGCCCCGACAGCACCTCGATCCGCTCCAGGTCGGCCGTCTGCAGCGAGCCGGGATCGAAGGCGCCGGCCGGATCGGCCGGATCGCCGGCCGGCACGCCGTCGATCAGCACCAGCGTCTTGTCGGGCGAGGCCCCGCGGATGCGGATCGCGCCGATCCCGCCGAAGGCCCCGGTGCGGGCGATCGAAACGCCCGGGATCGTGGAAAGCACGTCGGCCAGGAACGGCGTCTGCCGCGCCGCCAGGTCTTCGCGCGCGACGACCCGGGCGCCGGTGACGAGGTCGGGCGCGGTGGGCAGGCGCGTGGCCGTGACCACCACCTCGTCCAGCGCCTCGGCGGCGAGGACGGGGGACGACAGGGCAGACAGGGAGAGCAGCGGCAGGGCCGCGGACGTGAGTAGAAGCTTGCGCATTTCAGGCGCCTCCGTTGGTTACAGCGAAGTCGCTGCGACGGAGGACGCGGGTGTGCGCCTTCCCGCGCCGACGGCCTGGTCCCGGGCCACGGACGAGCGACGGAAGGCGGCAGGTCTCCTGGCTTCGCGGGTCGTCAGGCTGCGCCCTCGCCTTCCCGGGAAGTCTCCCAGTGGCGCCTCTCCCGTCCCGACAGGGACGAGCAGAGGACGGACGCGGCCCTCGCCGCTCACAGTTGCGGGCACAGCCGGGAATTCAGGCGCGAGCGCCTTGCATCCCTGTTCCCTCTTAGCCTCCGGGATCGTCCCGGAAGACCGCCTTCACGGCGGCGCTTTAGACGCATCCGGGCGGCGCCGGCAAGAGCGCGCGCGCCCGCTCGCAGGGCGCTAGCCCAGGTTCGCCTTGTAGAGCGCCAGAAGTTCGGCCCAGGCGCGCTCGGCCTTGGGCTCGTCGTAGACCTGGCTGCCGCGCACGGTCCAGCCGTGGCCGGCGCCTTCGTAGACCTCGACCTTGTTCGGCCGGCCGGCGGCGTCCAGGGCCTGTTTCAGCGTGACCTTGGCCTGCGGCTCCTGCTTGTCGTCGTTGTCGGCGATCAGCACCAGGTAGCTGGCCCGCGACTTGCCGACGTGCAGGTGCGGGCTCGTCGGCCCCTCGGCCACCAGGCCGCCGCCATGGAAGCTCGCCGCCGCCCCGACCCGGTCCGGCAGCGCCGCCGCCGTGCGGAAGGTCAGGGGCCCGCCCATGCAATAGCCCTGGACGCCGACCTTGCGGCGCCGGTCGGTCTGCGGCTGGGCGTCCAGGTAGGCGACATAGGCGCGGGCGTCGCGGTCCACCGCCTCGGGCGTCAGGGCCGCGCGGAACGGCGCGATCTTCGCCCGGTCCTCGGGATTGGAGAAGTTGAACGACCCGTCGACCACCGGCGCGCGGCGGTTGCGGTAATAGACGTTGGGGACCAGCACCACATAGCCCGCCCCGGCCAGCCGGCGGCCCATCTCGCGGAAGGCGGGCCGCAGGCTGAGCACGTCGGTCCAGATCAGCACCGCCGGCCACGATCCGCGGCCTTCCGGGTGATAGAGCGCGGCGTCGGCGGTCCCGTCGGCGGTCTTCACCTCGACGTCCTTCTCGACGACCCGGGCCTGGGCCTGGACCGCGGTCGCCGCCCCCGCAGCGGCCACGCCCATCAGGCCGAAGGCGCGCCGCGAAACGGTCGGGTCTTCCACCAGGCCCTGGTGGATATGGTCGTCACACATGGCTTGCTCCTGGCGCTCCGGGCGGTTGCGACGCCCCGGCAAATCGTGACCTTTGTTTCGGCCTGATGTCGAGGGGCGCGTGTCGAGAGGGTCCGCGGTGAAGCCGGTGTTCGTCGTGACCCTGGAAGGCGTCGAGCCGCCGGATCCGGCGCGCCTGACCGTCCTCGCCTTCGTCGCGGCGGACACGGGCGAGGAGGCCGAGGCCACAGGGACGGCGGCGCTGGACCAGCGCGGCTGGACCGACGTGCAGGCGTTACGCGCCGGCGAAATCACCGACGAAGGGGCGGTGCCCGCCGACTTCGCCAATGCCTTCGCGAGCGCCCGGCGGCATGGGATCGGGCTGATCATCTACGACTAGGCGCGGCAGGCTCTCCCGCTCCGGCGAGCGCGTCAGTCCAACGCCGCCGCCCGCCGCCGCGCCTGCGGGGCGAGCCGCATCCACACCTCTTCCAGCGCCGTGACGAACCGCGCGTAGGACCATTGCCGCGCCGTCTCGAACCCGGCTTCGCGCATCCGGGCCAGGCCCGGCCCGCCCGTGCGGACGAGGTCGGCCGCCTGCGCCAGGGCGTCGGCCGCGGCCTCGCAATCGTCCTCGCCGACCCAGAAGCCGTTGTCGGCCGTGGCGTATTCGCGCCCGCCGATCCCCGTGAACCCGGCGCAGACGCAGCCGCTGGCCATCGCCTCCAGGGTCGTCAGGCCGACGGATTCGAACCGCGGCAGGGCCAAATGCAGGGCCGCGCCGGCGAAGGCGGCGGCGAGCTCGGCCTCCGGAGCCTTGTCGACGTCCTGCCAGGCGAGGTCGGCGTGGCGCGGATGCAGGTGACGGAAAAAGGCGCCGATCGCCGCCCGCTCCAACGGTCGCTTGCGCGGCACGGCGACGATCCGCATCGCCGCCTCGCCGCCCGGCGCGAACAGCCGCTCGTCGGCGAAGCACGGCGTCAGCTCGACCTGCGCGCGCGGAAAGGCCCGCGTGACCGTGTCCAACAGCGACCGGCCGACCGTCAGCACGGTCAAGGGCCGGTCCTGCGGCCACGCGGCCATCGGCGCGAGGCCCACCGCGCCGAGGCTGATCCAGCTCTGGCAGAAGATCACCGCCGGCTGCGCCGTCAGCTTGGCGACATGGGCCAGGGCGTTGGGCGCATCGCCCGGGACCACCAGCACGTCGTCCGGCCGGAACTTGGTCCCCACCTCGACCGGCGCGCGATGTGCGATCCAGGTCGGCATGATGTTGTCGCCCAGCCGCCAGAACACCGCCTCGAAGCCGAGGTCGCGCAGCGCCTCGACGTGGCGCAAGGCCATCTTCTGCCCGCCGGCGATCTCGCCGGTCGGGAAGCCGAGGTAGACGATCCGGCTCAAAGCACGCAGTCCGTCAGTCCCTCGCGCAGCACGGCCCGCGCATTGCGGTTGATCGCCCCCGACCGCCGCTTGACGTAGGGCCCGGCCTTGGCGGCCTTCCAGGACAGCGGTTTGGGGATGATCGCCGCCAGCCGCGCCGATTGGGCCGGCGTGAGGGTCTTGGCCGACTTGCCGAAGTTCTTCCGCGCGGCGGCCTCCGCCCCATAAACGCCCGGACCCCATTCGATCGAGTTCAGATAGACCTCGAGGATGCGCCGCTTGCCCCAGCCGACCTCGATCAGCACGGTGAAATAGGCTTCCAGCCCTTTGCGCAGCCAGTCGCGCTTCGGCCACAGGAAGACGTTCTTGGCGGTCTGCTGGCTGATGGTCGAGCCGCCGCGCACCTTGCCGCCCTGAGCATTGCTCGCCAGCGCCTTCTCGATGGCCTCGAGGTCGAACCCCATGTGCCGGCAGTAGCGGGCGTCCTCGGCGGCGATCACCGCCCGCACCAGGGTCGGGGAGATGTCCTCCAGCGGGACCCAGGCGCGCGAGAACCCGCGCCCCTCCACCGCCCGCTGGACCATCAGGAAGGTCAGGGGCGGCGGCACGAACCGGTAGAGCGCCACGGCCAGCACCGGGCCGATGAAGCCGAGGACCAGCACCAGGATCAGCAGTCCGGTCACGATGCGCCGCAAAGGTCCCCTCCCCGCAGAGATTCGCCCGTCAGGGTGCGCGGCCCCGCCGCGACGTCAAGGCGGGGCGCTAGACCTCGGCGTGGCCGGCCCCGCCGTCCTCGTCGCCCCAGGCGACGTAGCGGCCGTCCGGCGTCATGGCGATCGCCGTGATCGGCGGCCCCTTCTCGGCCTTCAGGTTGACGACCCGCTGGCCGGCCAGGTCGCAGGCCTTGACCCGCCCGTCGTCGAGGCCCCAGGCGACCCAGCTGCCGCCCGGCTGGCCCGTCACCACCGTCGACAGCGCGCTCTCTTCATAGCCGACCTCGACGGCCTGCTTGCCCATCGGGCCGCCGGAGCCGGCGAACGGCCAGCAGACGACGCCGTTGGCGCCCGACGTCGCCATCAGCGCGCCTTTGGAGACGAAGGCCAGGCTCTTCACCTTGGCCGGATAGCCGCCCATCCGCATGTTCTTCTCGTCGGCGACGCGCCAGCCGTGCAGCTGGTTGTCCTGCATCGACGAGACCACGAACTTGCCGTCCGGGGAGAAGGCGCAGGCGACGTGGCTGCCGGCCCACTTCAGGAAGGTGGGCTTCTGGTCGGCGATGCGCGCGTACCACAGAGCGCAGCCGCCATAGGTCGCCACCGCGATCCGCCGGCCCTTCGGGTCGAACGCGACGGCGGCCACCGATTTCTCGTGGCCGAAGGTGCGGGCGAAACCGGCGTCGGCGACGTCGCGGACGTGCAGTTCGCGGCCGGCCGCGAACGCGATCAGCCCTGACTCGGCCGAGGTCGCCAGGGAATCGATCCAGCGCCCGGGGATCTCGGCCAACGCCTCCGGCGGCGCGCCGGGCCGGCTCCACACCAGCCGCCCGTCGTCGCCGCCGGTGACCACGCCGACGCCCGACGGATGCGCCGCTGCGCTCAGCACCGCCCCGTCATGGGCCTGCAGAATCTCGCCGCCGCCGAAGCGGACCGATCCGTCGCCCAGCGCGTAGGCGGGCGTCCCCGTGCGGTCGAAAAGGCAGGCGGTGACGTAGGCGTCGAAAGCATGGACTGTCATACGCTTTCCCTAGAGTGAGCGAGGCCGGATCGGAAGGCTCTCTACTAGGCGAACAGGGTTCTTCGGTTGGGGCCTTTACTTTCCGGCAAGGCCTTGCCAAAGGACTTGAGACTTTAAAGACGGGCGCGCGGACGCCCCAGGGAAGGAACAAGCGCATGGGTGCAAAGCTGGGTGGCGGAGGCGGCGCGAAGTTCGACCTCGGCCAGAACAGCGACATCAACGTCACGCCCTTCGTGGACGTGATGCTGGTGCTCCTCATCATCTTCATGGTGTCGATCCCGGCTGCGACGGTGTCGATCAAGCTCGACCTGCCGCCGGCCATCCCGCCGCCGCCGGGTACGGTGGTCAAGGAGCCGGTGCTGGTGAACATCCAGCAAGGCGGCGCCCTTTACATCGCCGACAAGGCCACCAGCCTCGACACCCTGCCGAACGATCTGGCGGCGGTCCTGCGGGTCGAAGACCCGACCACCGCTCCGACCGAACAGCGCGTGTACATCCGCGCCGACCGGACGGTCCGCTACGGCGACTTCATGTCGGTGATGAACACCCTGCAGGGCAACGGCTTCTACCAGGTCGCCCTGATCAACGAAGAGCTCTAAGCTCTCCGTTCAAGGTTCAGAGAGCCCGCCCGGTCCGCCGGGCGGGCTTTTTGCTGTCTGGGCTCAGGCCACCGTGCTCGCGAACCCGGCCTTCAGGGCGGCTTCGTCGAGGTTGCGGCCGATGAACACCATGCGCGAATAGCGCGGCTCGCCGTCGCGCCAGGGGCGCTGGAAATCGCCTTCCAGGATCATGTGCACGGCCTGGAAGACCAGGCGGCGGTCCTCGCCGGCGATGTCGAGGATGCCCTTGGCCCGCAGGATGTCCGGGCCCTGCTTCTGCAGCACGTCGTTCAGCCAGGCGGTGACCCGGGCGCCGTTCAACGGCCGGTCCGAGGTCAGAGAGATCCCGCGGATGCCGCTTTCGGCGACGTGGTCGTGGATGTGGCCGTGATCGTGATGGTGGTGATCGTGGCCGTGGTCGTGGTCGTGATGATGGCAATGTTCGTCATGCACGTGGCCGGCCTCGCCGTGGCCGGGGTTCAGGAAGTCGGGCTCGAGGGCCGAGATCCGCTCCAGGTCGAAGGAGCCGCGGCCCAGCACCTGTTCCAGCGGCACGTTCGAGCGCTGGGCGCGGTGGATCGGGGCCAGGGGGTTCAGCGTCCGGATCGCCCGCTCGACCTCCTGGAGCTCGGCCTCGGAGACGAGGTCGGTCTTGTTGAGGATGATCTGGTCGGCGAAGGCCACCTGCTCGGCCGCCTCCTTGGAATCCTTCAGCCGCAGCGGCAGGTGCTTGGCGTCGACCACCGTGGTGACGCTGTCGAGCTGGGTCTTGGCCTTGACGTCGTCGTCGACGAAGAAGGTCTGGGCCACCGGCCCGGGGTCGGCGAGGCCCGTGGTCTCGACGATGATCGCGTCGAAGCCGCCCCCGGTCTTGAGTTTCTGGCGCTTCATCAGCCCTGAGACCACCCGGATCAGGTCGCCGCGCACGGTGCAGCAGACGCAGCCGTTGTTCATCTCGAAGACCTCTTCGTCGGCGCCGACGATCAGGTCGTTGTCGATGCCGACCTCGCCGAACTCGTTGACGATGACGGCGTAGCGCTTGCCGTGGTCTTCGGAGAGGATGCGGTTCAGAAGCGTGGTCTTGCCGGCTCCGAGGTAGCCGGTCAGCACGGTCACGGGCGTTTTTTCACTCATGCCGGTCATGTAGCCATGCGGGGCCGCGAGATGAAGTGGCCTTTGGCCGTAGCGTTCTCCGCAAGAGGTGTTATATCGTAACACCAATGACCAGCCCCGCCTCTCCCCAGGTCGATGGCCTCGACGCCTTCCGTCAGGACCAGACCTACCTCGGCGCCGATCATCGGCGGAACGAGCGCCGCACCTGGGCGGTGACCGCGATCTGCGCGGTCACCCTGGTCGGCCTGGTGGCGGGGGGCCTGGCGTTTGGCTCGATGGCCCTGCTGGCCAACGGCCTGCACATGGCCGCCCACGTCGCCGCCCTGCTGGTGTCGGCCGGGGCCTACGCCCTGGCCCGCCGCCACGCGACCGACCCCAGATTCGCCTTCGGCACTGGCAAGCTCGGCTATCTGGCCGGGTTCGCCAACGCCGTCGTCCTGGCGGTCACCGCCGTGCTGATCGCCACCGAGAGCCTGAAGCGCCTGCTCGACCCGCTCGCCGTCGACTACCACGGCGCCCTGCCGCTCGCCGCGGCCGGCCTCGCCCTCAACCTGGTCTGCGTCTGGCTGCTGCGCCCGACCCGGCTGCATGCCGAGCGCAACGACCGCGACGGCGACCTCAACCTGTCGTCGGCCTATCTGCACCTCGTCGCCGACGCCGGGGTGTCGGTCGTCGCCCTGACCGCCATGGCGCTCGGCCAGGCCCTGGGCTGGAGCTTCCTCGACCCGGCCGCCGGCCTCGTCGGCGCGGCCCTGGTGGCCCATTTCTCGATCCGGCTGCTGCGGCGGGCGGGCGCCGCCCTCCTCGACATCAACCCCAGCGCCGAACTCACCGCCGAAGTGCGCGAGCGGCTGGAGGCCGGCGGCGAGGCGGTGGTCGACCTCCATCTGTGGCGGCTCGGCCCCGGCCATCATGCGGTCATCGCCGTGGTCGCCGGCGCCGGCGAAGCCCAGGCCTACCGCGCCCGGCTGGCCGGCCTGCCCGGGCTCAGCCATGTGACCATCGAGGTGCGACCCGCCGGCTGCGGCCACGACCACCACCACGGCCACAGCCATTAGGGGCTAGCGCGCGATCCCTTCGATCAGCGTCAGCTGGATCGGAATGCCGGCGATGTCCTTGCTGATCCAGGTGGCGCCGACGCCGCCGGCCGTCGGGAACTCGGTGCAATAGGAGATCGGGGCCGGGAACGGCTTGGACTGCTTCAGGCAGACCTTGTCGTCCTTGAGGCTCCAGCGTCCCGACGACGGCTTGCCCCGCCGCCCGATGCCGTCGTAGCGGCCGTCGGGGTGCAGCCAGATCCGCTGGTTCCGGCCGTCGGGATAGGTGGCGAGGATGGTGTTGCCGAACGCCGCGGCGACGCTTTCCAGCGGCCCGGCCTGCGCGGCGGGCGCGAGCGCCAGGGCCAAGCCCGCCGCCGCCGCCCATCGCGCCGCATGCCACCCGATCTCGCGCACCTTGGCCTCGCCAAATCCAAGCATTGCTGGACTCCTGACCGCCCGCAGGTGAACAGGAGATGACAGCATTTCAGGGGTTTGCGCCACATGGACGACGACGACGCCATTTCCGCCGAGGCCGAGCGGGCCGGCATGCTGGCCGCCCTGCACGCGGTCACCGTCGGCGTGCTGTCGACCCTGAAGCGCAAGGGCATCCTCAGCGGCGAGGACCTCGACCAGCTGTTCGAGGCCGGCCTCGTCACCTTCGAGCGCGGCGAGCAGGACGAAACCCGCCAGGCCGCGCGCCTGACCCTGGAAATCCTCGCCCGCTCGCTGCGCGACCCGCCGCCGGCGGGCTGATCCCTAACCGGCGTAGCGCAGGAAGCTGACCCGCGCCGCCCCATAGTCGCGGGCGTCCAGCGGCTCGAATCCGGCGACGGCGAAGTCCGGCTCGGACGCGCCGCGCTCGAAGATCACCGTCGCGCCAGGCGCCAGCCAGCCGCCCTCGGCCAGCTTGGCCAGCGCCACCTCGCCGAGCCCCCTGGCGTACGGCGGATCGAGGAAGGCGAGGTCGAAGGCCGGCCCGTCGGCGCCCGGCCGCAGGCCGAGCTGAGTCGCGTCCCGCCGATGCACCCGCGTGCGCCCGAACAGGCCGAAGGCGTCGACGTTCTCGCGGATCGCCCCGCGCGCCGTCTCGTCGGTCTCGACGAACAGGCAGAAGGCGGCGCCCCGCGACAGCGCCTCGAAGCCGAGCGCCCCCGACCCGGCGAAGAGGTCGATGACCCGAAGGTCCGCCACCCCCGGCGACCAGGCGGCGTGCTCGAGGATGTTGAAGATCGCCTGCCGCGCCCGGTCGGATGTCGGCCGGGTGCCCTGGCCCGGCGGCGTGGCCAGGGCCTTGCCGCGGAGTTCACCGGAAACAATGCGCATGGATCAGCCGCGGCGCCTGGGGCCGCCGCCGGGCCGGGAGGGACGAGCCGGCGGCCGGCCCGGCGGCCGCGCCGAGACGATGGTCGGCGCCTTGGCGGCCGGCTTGCCCTGGGGTTTGACCTGGGGCTTGCCGCCGGACTTCGGGCCGGAGGATTTGGCTCCGGGCTTCGGCGGCCCGGGCCGGGCCTTCGGCTTGGCCTTCGCCCAGCCGGGCTTGTAGGTCTTCTTGGCCGGCGCCTCGCCGTCCGCCGGCGCCCCGCTCCGGCGGCGGCCGGGGTCGGCGGCGCGGGCCGGCCGGGCGCCCGCCTCGCCCGGATCACGCACCCGCCGCTGGACGGCCAGCGGCGCCGACACCGTCTTGAACTGCGGCCGGTCGCCCTGCGGCAGGTTCTCCGGCGGGATATGGTCGGCGAGTTGCTCGCGGATCACCCGCGGGCCGACCTCCTCGATCTGGCCGGGCAGCAGGGTCGCCAGGGCGAACGGCCCATAGGCCATGCGGATCAGCCGGTTCACCTGCAGGCCGAGCGCCTCGAGCACTCTGCGGACCTCGCGGTTCTTGCCTTCCGACAGGGTGACGGTGATCCAGAGGTTGGCGCCTTGCGGCCCCTCCTTGGCCTTGTCGAGCTTGGCCTCGATCGCGCCGTAACGGACGCCCTCGACGGTGATGCCGTCCTTCAGCTTGTCGAGCCGGTCCTGGGTGATCCGGCCCCGCGCCCGGGCGCGATAACGGCGGGCGACGCCGGTCTGCGGCATCTCCAGGGCGCGGGCCAGCTCGCCGTCGTTGGTCAGCAGCAGCAGGCCTTCGGAATTGATGTCCAGGCGCCCGACCGAGATCAGCCGCGGCAGGCCCGGCGGCAGGTGCTCGAACACCGTCGGCCGCCCTTGCGGATCCTTGTGGCTGGTCAGAAGGCCGACCGGCTTGTGGTAGCGGAACACCCGCGTTGGCTCGGCGTCCTCGACCACCTGGCCGTCGACGGTCAGGATGTCGCCCGGCTCGACCTTCACGGCCGGCGAGGTCAGCACCTCGCCGTTCAGGGCGATGCGGCCCTCGGCGATGTAGCGTTCCACGTCCCGGCGCGAGCCGACTCCGGCGCGGGCCAGGGCCTTGGCGATGCGTTCTGGCGTGCGGGCTTGACCGGCAGGCGCGGCGCCGGTTCGTTGCGGATCGTGGACCATGACCTCTCCTACATGCGCATCGCCCTGGGCGCCGCGCAAGCCGCCGCCGACGCCGGCGAGACCCCGGTCGGGGCCGTCGTCGTCGATCCGGCGACGGGCGAGGTGGTGGCGGTCGGCGCCAACGAGCCGATCGGGGCCCACGATCCCACCGCCCATGCCGAGATCGTCGCCCTGCGCGCCGCGGCCCAGGCGCGCGGCAACTATCGGCTGACCGACCTGACCCTGGTGGTGACGCTGGAGCCCTGCGCCATGTGCGCCGGAGCCATCAGCCATGCCCGCATCGGCCGGGTGGTCTATGGCGCCGACGACCCGAAGGGGGGCGCGGTGGTCCACGGCCCGCGGTTCTTCGACCAGCCCACCTGCCACTGGCGGCCGCTCATCGTGGGCGGGGTCCTGGCCGAAGAGAGCGCGGCCCTGCTGCGCGGCTTCTTCCGCGCCCGCCGCAAGGCCCGCCTGGACTAGGCCTCAAGGAAGGGCGGCGAGCCGCGCGTCCAGCCGCGCCCGCACCGCCGGCCACTCGTCCTCCAGCACCGAGAACACCACCGTGTCGCGCTTGCGCCCGGTCCAGATCACCCGGTCGCGCCGCAGGATTCCTTCCTGTACGGCCCCCAGCTTCAGCACCGCCGCCCGGCTGCGGGCGTTGAGGGCGTCGACGCACAGATAGACCCGGCCCAGCCCGCTCTCGAAGCCGTGGGCGAACAGCAGCCGCTTGGCCGCCGGATTGACCGCCCCGCCGCGCATGTCGGGCCGATAGTAGGTGGCGCCGATCTCCGCCGCGCCGTTGGCGAGGTCGATGCGCAGCAGGCTGCTCATGCCGACGCAGACCCCGCCGACCACCACCGCATAGGCCTGGTCCGCGCCGGTCAGCGTACCCGACGCCAGCTTGGCGAAATTGGCCTCGAAGTGATCGCCGAGCATCGAGAAGCTGTAGTGGCTGGCCCAGATGTCGGGGTCGGCGGCGCAGGCGTGGCGCAGGTCCTCGCGATGCCGCTCGGCCAGCGGCTCCAGGCGCAGGTGGCGGTTCTCCAGGGGGCCGAACTCAATCGTCATCCGGGTATCCAAAAAAATTCCGCGGCGGGGTTGAACGCCGGATCCGACGACATACCTGAAAGCGTGCCCATCCTGGGCGTTTCCTCCCTATGACTTCCCACCCGGGACCTTTCGAGGCCCCGGGTTTTTTTTGCCCGCCGCGCGGGGCTTTGGCCTCAGCCGGCCAGGAACAGCTGCGCGGCCTGCGCCAGGTAGAAAACCCCGACGCCGGTCACCAGCCAGCGGGTCCAGCGGCGAAAATCGACATCGTTCATCCGGTCGAGGATCCGCCCGCCGGCCAGCGTCCCGGCCAGCGACAGCGGAATGGCGATGGCGAACAGCCATGGCGGCGGCAGGCCGCCGGTCTTGCCGTTGGTCAGCAGCGGCGCGCCATAGACGATCACCTTCGACAGGTGGGCGAAGACCTGGGTGGCGGCCTTGGTGGCGACGATCTGGTGGCGGCCGAGGGCGGTGCGCACGAAGAAGATGTCCAGCAGGGGGCCGGCCACTCCGGCTGTCAGGTTCACCCCCGTCACGCAGACGCCGGACAGCACGCCCTGGGCCGGACGCGAGGCGTCGAGGTTGATCCACCGGGTCGGCAGCCAGGCGGTCACCGGCAGCAGGCCGAGCAGGAGGTAGAGCACCGGCTTCGACGGCGTCGCCGCCACCAGGGAGACCGCCAGGGCCGCGACCAGCGAGCCGGCCGCATAGCCGACGACGATGCCCCAGCGCACGTGCCGGCGGTGCAGCACGGCGCGCCAGCTGTTCGAGGCGAACTGCAGGATGCCGTGGGTGACGAAGGCGGCGCTGACCGGCATGACGAACGCCAGGGCGCCCATCAGCACCAGACCGCCGGCCATGCCGAACACGCCGGAAATACAGGCGGTGACGAAGGCGGTGCAGATGAGGAACAGCGCGGCGGGCAGGGTCACCCCGACCTCCTACCCGTCCCCGCAGCTCAAGTGTAGCGACTTGCCGTCACGAATAGAGCGGCGGCGCGGTTGCGGTCAGGACCAGCAGGATCACCAGGGCCAGCAGGGCCGCGATCGGCGCGAGCGTCAACAGCCATCTCATTTGATAAGAATAGGCAGGGCCGGCGCCTGCGCCAAGTTACCCTTTGGTCAGGAGACGCCTGCGACCGCCACGCTTGAACGCCGGGCCGCTTGACTCCCACAGGGCTTTTTCCTACCTGCCACGCCGACGTTAGCACTCACGGACCGCGGCTGCTAACAGCCCCCTGCGCGCTGACGTCGTCCAATTCCAACCGTCTCGAACGGAGATACCAAAATGGCGTTTCGTCCCCTGGGTGACCGGGTCCTCGTCCGGCGTGTCGAGGAAGAAGAGAAGACCAAGGGCGGGATCATCATCCCCGACACCGCGAAGGAAAAGCCGCAGGAAGGCGAAGTGATCGCCACCGGCCCCGGCGCGCGCGACGAAAACGGCAAGGTCCAGGCCCTGGACGTCAAGACCGGCGACCGCATCCTGTTCGGCAAGTGGTCCGGCACCGAGGTCAAGCTGAACGGCGAAGACCTGCTGATCATGAAGGAAAGCGACATCCTGGGCGTGCTCGAGGCCTAAGGCCCGCACCGCTCCCGCGCTTTCCCCCTTTCAAAGAGAGATCCCAAGATGGCTGCTAAAGACGTCTATTTCGCTTCCGACGCGCGCGACCGCATGCTGCGCGGCGTCAACATCCTCGCCAACGCGGTGAAGGTGACCCTCGGCCCCAAGGGCCGCAACGTGGTCATCGAGAAGTCCTTCGGCGCCCCGCGCTCGACCAAGGACGGCGTCTCGGTGGCGAAGGAGATCGAACTCTCCGACCGCTTCGAGAACCTCGGCGCCCAGCTGATCCGCGAAGTCGCCTCGAAGACCAACGACAAGGCCGGTGACGGCACCACCACCGCGACCGTGCTGGCTCAGGCCATCGTCGTCGAGGGCCTGAAGTCGGTCGCCGCCGGCATGAACCCGATGGACCTGAAGCGCGGCGTCGACAAGGCGGTCGCCAAGGTCATCGAAGAGATCAAGGCCAACGCCAAGAAGGTCACGACGAACTCGGAAATCGCCCAGGTCGGCACCATCTCGGCCAACGGCGACCTGGAAGTCGGCGAGATGATCGCCCGCGCCATGGAAAAGGTCGGCAACGAGGGTGTCATCACCGTCGAGGAAGCCAAGACCGCTGAGACCGAGCTCGACGTCGTCGAGGGCATGCAGTTCGACCGCGGCTACCTGTCGCCCTACTTCATCACCAACGCCGACAAGATGGAGGCCGACCTCGAAGAGCCGCTCATCCTGCTCTTCGAAAAGAAGCTGTCCTCGCTGCAGCCGCTGCTGCCGGTGCTGGAAGCCGTCGTCCAGTCGGGCCGTCCGCTGGTGATCATCGCCGAGGACGTCGAGGGCGAAGCCCTGGCCACCCTGGTGGTCAACAAGCTGCGCGGCGGCCTGCGCGTCGCCGCCGTCAAGGCTCCGGGCTTCGGCGACCGCCGCAAGGCGATGCTGGAAGACATCGCGATCCTGACCGGCGGTCAGCTGATCAGCGAAGACCTCGGCATCAAGCTCGAGAACGTCACCATCGACATGCTCGGCCGCGCCAAGAAGGTCACCATCACCAAGGACGACACCACCATCGTCGACGGCGCGGGTGAAAAGGACGGCATCGAGGCCCGCGTGGGCCAGATCAAGCGTCAGATCGAGGACACCACCTCGGACTACGACAAGGAAAAGCTGCAAGAGCGTCTGGCCAAGCTGGCCGGCGGCGTTGCGGTGATCCGCGTCGGCGGCGCGACCGAAGTCGAAGTGAAGGAAAAGAAGGACCGCGTCGACGACGCCCTGAACGCGACCCGCGCGGCCGTGGAAGAAGGCATCGTCCCCGGCGGCGGCGTCGCCCTGCTGAAGGCCTCGAAGGTTCTCGACGGCTTCAAGGGCGACAACGACGACCAGGAAGCCGGCGTCGCCATCGTGCGCCGCGCCCTGCAGGCCCCGATCCGTCAGATCTCGGAAAACGCCGGGGTCGAAGGCTCGATCGTGGTCGGCAAGGTGCTCGAGAACGCCTCGGCCACCTTCGGCTTCAACGCCCAGTCGGAAGAGTACGTCGACCTCGTGCAGGCCGGCGTCATCGACCCGGCGAAGGTCGTCCGCACGGCCCTGCAGGACGCGGCCTCGGTCGCCGCCCTGCTGATCACCACCGAAGCGGCGATCGTCGAGGCCCCCAAGAAGTCGGCCCCGGCCGGCGGCCCCGGCGGCATGCCGGGCGGCATGGGCGACATGGACTTCTAAGTCCGGTCACATCGGCAAAATGACGAAGGGCGGGACCGCAAGGCCCCGCCCTTTTTCTTTGCCCTTGATGTTCCCTATTCGTTCGATTTAGCTCCTCCTCTCCCCCGCGAAGCGAGAGGGAGAGGGTAGGGAGAGGGCCTTGCTGACCCCGACGCAGATCACCGCCCGAGCCCGCGATTTGCGCCGTGGTCACACCACCGCCGAGGCGCGGCTCTGGAACGCCCTGCGTGCGGGGCGCCTGGGCGGCTGGAAATGGAAACGACAGGTCCCGCTTGGGCCCTACTTCCTCGACTTCCTATGTCGAGAAGCGCGGCTCGTCGTCGAACTCGACGGCGGACAGCATTCCGAGACGGTCGATTACGACGCCCGCCGGACCGCCTTCCTCGAACGTCGTGGTCTGCGCGTGATCCGGTTCTGGAACTTCGAGGTCCTGGAAAGCCGCGACGACGTCTGTCGCACGATCCTCGACGCCTGTGGTGGCGAGAGGCCGTCGGCCCTCTCCCTACCCTCTCCCTCTCCGCTTCGCGTGGGGAGAGGAGTTCACGCGGCGCCCCGCCTCCTCTCCCCCGAGCGTAGCGAAGAGAGGGAGAGGGTAGGGAGAGGGCCTACCCCCGGTCGTCGCGGAGGATCATGCCGCCGATCCAGCTCACGACGCCGGTGACCACCGCCGCCAGCACGCCGGCCAGGAGGCCGTCGACGTGGAAGCCGGCCAGCACCAGGGCCACGAGCCCGATCATCGCCGCGTTCACCACCAGCAGGAATAGCCCGAGCGTCAGCACGGTGACCGGCAGGGTCAGGACGAACACCACCGGCCGCACGAAGGCGTTGACGATGCCCAGCAGCACCGCCGCCAGGATCAGGCTGCCGGTGTCGTCGACGCGCACGCCGGGGACCAGCCGGGCCGCCAGCCAGAGGCCCAGGGCGGCGAAGATCGCCCGGACGATGAACTTGGCCATGCTCGAGGTCTCCCCTGCGGAGAGCGCAGCTTCGCCCGACTTTGTGACCCCCGTCTAGACGGCCGGGACGTGCTCGGCCAGCCGGCCGCCGAGGCGGATCGGCTCCACGCGACGCGCCAGCCCCGTCGCCGGATCGGTCTCGACGTACACGCCGCAGATGGTCGCCGGCCCCTCGGCCGGCTTGTAGCGGCCGCCGGAGATGCGGGTGGTGAACCGGCGCAGCGGCTCTTCCTTCTGGTTGCCGATGACGCTGTCATAGTCGGCGCAGGCCCCGGCGTCGGTCTGGTAGGCGGTGCCGCCGGGCAGGATCTGGGCGTCGGCGGTCGGCACGTGGGTGTGGGTGCCGACCACCAGGCTGGCGCGGCCGTCGCAGAAGTGGCCCATGGCCATCTTCTCGCTCGTCGCCTCGGCGTGGATGTCGACCACCACGGCGTCGGCCGCCATCCCCAGCGGGCAGGCGTCGAGCTCCTTGTCGACGGCGGCGAAGGGGTCGTCGAGGCTGTCCATGTGCACCCGGCCGAGCAGGTTGACGACCAGCACCCGCTGGCCGCGGTCGGTCTCCAGGAGCTGCGCGCCGCGGCCCGGCGCGTCGGCGAGGCGCGGATAGTTCAGCGGCCGGATCAGGCGGGGCTCGCGGACGATGTAGGTCAGCGCCTCTTTCTGGTCCCAGGAGTGGTTGCCGAGCGTCAGGCAGTCGGCCCCAGCGTCGAACAGCTCGCGGGCCGTGGATTCGGTGATGCCGAAGCCGGCGGCGGCGTTCTCGGCGTTGACGATCACGAAGTCGAGGTCGAGCGACCGGCGCAGGGCCGGCAGGTGGTCGGCCAGGCCGTCGCGGCCGGCGCGGCCGACGACATCTCCGAAGAAGGCCAATCTCATTGAACAGGTCTCATGCGCGGTCCTTAGCCGACCTCGATGTAGTCCGTCTCGGTCAGGATCGCGTCGAGCCGCTCGTCGTGAGGTTCGGCGGGCAGTTCGGCCAGTTCCTGGCCGGCATAGGCGAGGCCGAGGACGAAAACCGGCTGGACGGCGCGAAGGTTCATCAGCGTGCGGTCGTAGTGCCCCGCGCCCTGGCCCAGCCGGTCGCCGCGGCGGGTGAAGCCGAGGATCGGAGCGATGACGAGGTCGGGACGGATCGCCGGCGCCGCCGCCGACGGACTGGGTATGCCGAACGCGTCCGGCTCCAGCGCCTCGCCGTCGCGCCAGGCGCGGAAGGCCAGCGGCGCATCCCGCGCCGTCGCGGCCGGCAGCGCCTGGACCGCGCCGGCCTGCGCCAGCCGCCGCATCAGCGGCCGCGGGTCGAGCTCGGCGCCGAGGGCGTGGTAGCCGCTGAAGCTGCGGAACGCCGGCAGCCGTGCGATCGGCAGCCGCGCCGCCGCCGCCTCCGCCGCCCCCGGGAAGGCGCGCGCCAGATCGCGCCGCTGGGCCCGCAGCCGGGCGCGCAGGGCGGTCTTGTCGAACGGAGCCGTCATCGCCGGCGGTTATACAGGGGAAAGGGTGGCGGCGCCGCGAAAGCCGTGAAGGACTGTTTCATCCCCTCGACCTGGATAGACCAGGTGGGCGCCGTGTTGCCCCAGACCACGGCCCGGGGCAGGGACAGCTCCCTCAGAGAGAATTAAGGTCGCTGGGATATGTCGCCTTCGACGCGAGCCGCAGCAGACCCGCCGGTCGCTAAGGTAGGTTGCGGGAGCCTCGATCTCAAGCCGTCCGTTCAGGCCGCGAGGTCGCCCGAGGCCAGCTTCTCGATCCGCGCCGCCGCCGATTCCAGCGCCGCCGCCGCCCGGCTCTCGACCCGGGCCCGCTCCGACTGCAACCGCGCAAGCTCGGCCTGCAGGCCGTTCAGCCGGTTGCGGGCGTCGGCCAGTTCGTCGGCCAGCAGCAGGGCGCCCATCAGAAACAGCCGCGTGTCGCCGAGTTGGCCCATGTCGGCCCCGACCTGCCGGACCTGGCGGTCGAACAGCTTGCCGAGCTCGATGAGGTGGGCCTCCTGGCCGTCCTCGCAGCCGACCGCATAGGGGCGGCCGTTCACCTCGATCTGGACCTGGGCCATCTCAGGCTTCCTCTTGCGGGGCGGCGCCGTTCAGCGCCGCGCGGATTTCGCTGATCGCCCGGCCCAGCGCCTCGGAGGCCTCGGCCCCGGCCGCCTCCAGGTCGCGCTCGCGGGCCCGGGCCTGGTCGAGCTCGGCGGCCAGCCGGGCGCGGTCCTGGTCGAACAGGTCGCCGGGGTCGGCGCTCTTCGCCCGCTCGCCCAGCCGCTGCTCGAGCAGGGTGATGGCGCGCTCCAGCCGCTTGGCCGCCAGTTCCAGCGCGCTCTCGGCCGCATTCATCCGCCGTCCTCCGATCCAAGGGTCAGGCCGTCCATCTATAGACCTGCGCCGCCTGTGTTGTGAATCCACGGCTTATATGGGGCGGCCGACAGGGCGGGCTGTGACAAAGGCGCGGCGACCTTGACCCTGGCGCCCGCGCGTGCGACCCCGCGCGCCATTCCTTAACGCCCCCAAAGACCCGGACCAGAATGCCTGCGCCCCTGAAGATCATGGCCGACGCCATCCGCGTGCTTTCCATGGACGCCGTCGAGGAGGCCAACTCGGGCCACCCCGGCATGCCGATGGGGATGGCGGACGTCGCGGCCGTGCTGTGGTCGCAGTTCCTGAAGTACGACGCCGCCCGTCCGGACTGGGCCGACCGCGACCGCTTCGTGCTGTCGGCCGGCCACGGCTCGATGCTGCTCTACAGCCTGCTGCACCTGTCGGGCGTCAAGGCGGTGAGCCTCGAGCAGATCCGGAACTTCCGCAAGCTCGGCTCCAACACCGCCGGCCACCCCGAGTGGGGCCACACCCCGGGCGTCGAGACCACCACCGGACCTCTGGGCCAGGGCCTGGCCACCGCCGTCGGCATGGCCATCGCCGAGCGTCACCTGGCCGCCCGCTTCGGCGCCGACCTCGTCGACCACCGCACCTGGGTCGTGGCCGGCGACGGCTGCCTGATGGAGGGCGTCAGCCACGAGGCGATCAGCCTCGCCGGTCGGCTCAAGCTCGCCAAGCTGACCGTCCTTTGGGATGACAACGAGATCACCATCGACGGCGCCGTCGGCCTGTCCGACGCCACCGACCAGATCGCCCGCTTCAAGGCCGCCGGCTGGGCGGTGAAGGCGATCGACGGCCACGACGTCGGCCAGATCAAGCGCGCCCTTTCGTGGGCCGTCCGCCAGGACAAGCCGACGCTGATCGCCTGCCGCACGAAGATCGGCAAGGGCTCGCCGACCTACGAAGGCACCCACGACGTGCACGGCAAGGCCCTGGGCAAGGACGAGGTCGTCAAGACCCGCGACAACCTCGGCTGGCCGCACCAGCCGTTCGTGGTGCCGGACGAGGTCTACAAGCCCTGGCGCGCCGCCGGCCGTCGGGGCCGCAAGGCGCTGAAGGCCTGGGAAGCCCGCCTTGCCGCCTCGGCTCATCGCGCCGAGTTCGAGCGCGCCCACGCCGGCGCCCTGCCGGCCGGCGCCTTCGCCCGCCTCGACGCGGCGCTGGAAGAGGCCGCGACCGCGAAGCCCGCCGCCGCCACCCGCCAGCATTCCGGCACGGTGCTGGAGAAGATCTTCGCCGAGATCCCCGAACTGGTCGGCGGCTCGGCCGACCTGACCGGCTCGAACAACACCTTCGTCAAGGGCACGCCGGTCCTCGATACGCCCGACTACGCCGGCCGCTACGTCAACTACGGCGTGCGCGAGTTCGGCATGGCCGCCGCGATGAACGGCATGGCCCTGCACGGCGGCGTCATCCCCTACGGCGGCACCTTCCTGGTGTTCTCCGACTACGCCCGGCCGGCGATCCGCCTGGCCGCCCTGATGGGCGTGCGCGCCATCCACGTCGGCACCCACGATTCCATCGGCCTCGGCGAAGACGGCCCGACCCACCAGCCGGTCGAGCACCTGGCCAGCCTGCGGGCCATGCCCAACGTCAACGTCTTCCGCCCCGCCGACCTGATCGAGACCGCCGAGTGCTGGAAGCTGGCCCTTGCCGCCGAACGCACCCCCTCGGTCCTCGCCCTTTCCCGCCAGAAGACGGCGGCGGTGCGCGACGCCGCTGGCGAGAACCTGTCGGCCCGCGGCGCCTACCAGCTGGCCGCCGCGAGCAAGCCGGCCCAGGTGACGATCTTCGCCACCGGCACGGAAGTCCCCGTCGCCCTGGCCGCCCGCGACGCCCTGGAGGCCGACGGCGTCGGGACCCGAGTCGTCTCCGTCCCCTGCTTCGAGCTCTTCGAGGCCCAGCCGCGCGACTACCAGGACGCGGTGATCGGCGAGACGCCGGTGCGCGTCGCCATCGAGGCCGGCGTCCGGCAGGGCTGGGACCGCTTCATCGGCACGGACGGCGGCTTCGTCGGCATGACCGGCTTCGGCGCCAGCGCGCCGGACAAGGCGCTCTACGAGCACTTCGGCATCACCGCCCAGGCGGTGGTGGCGGCGGCCAAGGCGCGGCTCGACTGACTTAGATTCACGACGACGGGGGGCTTTGGCGATGCGTGACATTCGTTTGGGAACGCCGCTGTCGCCCAGCGCCGTGCGGGTCATGCTGCTGGGCTCGGGCGAGCTCGGCAAGGAAGTGGCCATCGAGCTGCAACGGCTCGGCTGCGAGGTGATCGCCGTCGACCGCTACGCGAACGCCCCGGCCCAGCAGGTCGCCCACCGCGCCCACGTCATCGCCATGACCGACGCCGCGGCCCTGCGCGCCGTCGTCGAGGCCGAACGCCCGCACCTGATCGTGCCGGAGATCGAGGCCATCGCCACCGACGAGCTGGTCCGCATCGAGTCCGAGGGCCTGGCGACGGTCATCCCGACCGCCCGCGCCGCCCAGCTGACCATGAACCGCGAGGGCATCCGCCGGCTGGCGGCCGAGGAGCTGGGCCTGCCGACCAGCGCCTACGCCTTCGCCTCCTCCGAGGCCGAGCTGGCCCAGGCGGCCGCCGAGGTGACCGGCTTCCCCTGCTTCGTGAAGCCGGTGATGAGTTCGTCCGGCAAGGGCCAGTCCTACGTCGAGCGGCCGCAGGACATCGCCGCGGCCTGGCGCTACGCCCTGGAGGGCGGCCGGGTCGAGCAGCCCCGGGTCATCGTCGAGGGCCGCATCGCCTTCGACTTCGAGATCACCCTCCTGACCGTCCGCAGCCTGGTGGACGGGCGCATCGCCACCAGCTTCTGCGACCCGATCGGACACCGACAGGTCAAAGGCGACTACGTCGAGAGCTGGCAGCCGCAGGGCATGACGCCCGCCGCCCTGCGCAAGGCCCGCGACATCGCCGCCGCCGTCACCGAGGCCCTCGGCGGCCAGGGCATCTTCGGCGTCGAGCTGTTCGTCAAGGGCGAGGAAGTCTGGTTCTCGGAAGTCAGCCCGCGGCCGCACGACACCGGCCTCGTCACCCTGGTCAGCCAGCGGATGAGCGAGTTCAAGCTGCACGCGCGCGCCATCCTCGGACTGCCGGTCGACACCCGCCTCGTCGATCCCGCCGCCAGCGCGGTGATCTATGGCGGCATGGAGGCCGAGGGGATCGCCTTCGACGGAGTCGCCGAGGCGCTGAGCGTGCCCGGCGCGGACCTGCGCCTGTTCGGCAAGCCGACCAGCCACGAGCGCCGGCGGATGGGCGTCGCGGTCGCCAGGGGCGCGGACGTCGATCAGGCCCGCGCCCGCGCCGCCGAGGCGGCTGGAAAGATAAAGCCCGTCACGGGTTAAGCTGGCGGAACAAGCGCCGCTTTGGGAGGTTGTGAACGCGCGGATCGTCCGGGGGCGGCGATTGTCCTGCGCTGTCATACGCCTCCGACCCGCCGCGGGGTTGACTCCGGGTCTAACGGCCTAAAGAAACGCCCGCGAAAACAAGGCTTGGCCGCGCCGACGCGGCCCTGAGGAGATCCGCCACATGCCCGTTCGCGTCGCCATCAACGGTTTTGGTCGCATCGGCCGCCTGGTCCTGCGTTCGATCATCGAGAATGCGCGCACGGACATCGAGGTCGTGGCGATCAACGACCTCGGCCCGGTCGAGACCAACGCCCACCTGCTGCGCTACGACAGCGTGCACGGCCGCTTCCCCGGCACGGTGACCGTCGACGGCGACACGATCGACGTGGGCCGCGGCAAGATCAAGGTCACCGCCGTCCGCAACCCGGCCGAGCTGCCGCACAAGGACCTGGGCGTCGACATCGCCCTGGAGTGCACGGGCCTGTTCACCGCCCGTGACAAGGCCGCCGCCCACCTCGAGGCCGGCGCCAAGCGGGTGATCATTTCGGCCCCCGGCGACAACGTCGACAAGACCATCGTCTACGGCGTCAACCACGACACCCTGACCGCCGAAGACACCATCATCTCGAACGCCTCCTGCACCACCAACTGCCTGGCCCCGGTGGCCAAGGTCCTGCAGGAGCTGTGCGGCATCGAACGTGGCTACATGACCACGATCCACTCCTACACCGGCGACCAGCCGACGCTGGACACCATGCACAAGGACCTCTACCGCGCCCGCGCCGCGGCGATGTCCATGATCCCGACCTCGACCGGCGCCGCTAAGGCCCTCGGCCTGGTCATCCCGGAACTGACCGGCAAGCTCGACGGCTCGTCGATCCGCGTGCCGACCGCCAACGTCTCGGTCGTCGACCTGAAGTTCGTGCCCGGCCGCAGCGTCACCAAGGACGAAATTAACGAGGCGCTGAAGGCCGCCGCCGCCAACGGGCCGCTGAAGGGCGTGCTGGGCGTCACCAATGAGCCGCTGGTCTCGGTGGACTTCAATCACATCGCCTATTCCTCGACCGTCGCCCTGCCGCAGACGCAGGTGATCGAGGGCCAGCTGGCCCGGGTGCTGTCCTGGTACGACAACGAGTGGGGCTTCTCCACGCGGATGAGCGACACCGCCGTCGCCCTGGGCAAGCTGATCGCCTGAGCCGCGAGAGATGACCTTCAAGACGCTCGATGATGCGGACCTCTCGGGCAAGCGCGCCCTGGTCCGTGTCGACTTCAACGTGCCGATGCAGGACGGGGCCGTCAGCGACGACACCCGCCTGCGGGCCGCCCTGCCGACCATCGAGAAGCTGCGCGCCGGCGGGGCGAAGGTCATCCTCCTGGCCCACTTCGACCGGCCGAAGGGCAAGCGCGTCCCGGAAATGAGCCTGAGGCCCGTGGTCGGCCCGCTGGCGGCGCTGATCGGCGCGCCGGTGGCCTTCGCCGACGACTGCGCCGGCGACGCCGCCCGCGCCGCCGTCGCGGCGATGAAGGACGGCGACGTCCTGCTGCTGGAGAACGTCCGCTTTGAGGCGGGCGAGGAAAAGAACGATCCGGAGTTCGCCAAGGCGCTGGCCGCCAACGGCGACCTCTATGTCAACGACGCCTTTTCGGCCGCCCACCGGGCGCACGCCTCCACCGAGGGTCTGGCGCGCGTCCTGCCGGCCTATGCCGGCGAGCAGATGCGCCGCGAGCTCGAGGCCCTGGAGCTGGCGCTCGGCAAGCCGCAGCGGCCGGTGATGGGGATCGTGGGCGGGGCCAAGGTCTCGACCAAGCTCGACCTGCTCAACAACCTCGTCGGCAAGCTGCAATTCCTCGCCATCGGCGGCGGCATGGCCAACACCTTCCGCTACGCCCAGGGCTACGACATCGGCGCCTCGCTCTGCGAGAAGGACATGGCCGACACCGCCCGCGAGATCCTGCAGAAGGCCGAGGCCGCCGGCTGCAAGATGATCCTGCCGACCGACGCCGTCGTCGCCCGCGAGCTTTCGCCCGGCGCCGTCTCGCGCGTCGCCCCCCTGGCCGGCGGCGCCATCGACGCCGACGAGAAGATCTTCGACGTCGGCCCCGACACGCTTCGGGAAATCCTTGCCGCCATGGGCGAGGCCAAGACCCTGATCTGGAATGGCCCGCTCGGCGTGTTCGAAGTGCAACCGTTTGATAAGGCGACCGTTGAAGCTGCGCAGGAAGCTGCGCGGCGGGCCGCCTCGGGTGCGCTCGTCGCCGTCGCCGGCGGGGGAGACACGGTCGCGGCGCTGAACGCCGCCGGGGCCACGGGGGACTTCACCTTCGTCTCCACGGCCGGCGGCGCGTTTTTGGAATGGATGGAAGGCAAGGAGCTGCCCGGCGTGGCGGCCCTTAGCTCTTGATGGGGAACTCTTCGATGAATCTCGCGGCTCTGAACGACATCGCCGAGAAGATGGTGACGCCCGGCAAGGGCATCCTGGCGGCCGACGAAAGCCACGGCACCATCCAGAAGCGCTTCGACGCCATCGGCGTGGAGAACACCGAGGACAACCGCCGCGCCTATCGCGAGCTGCTGTTCCGCTCGACCGAGGCGATGAAGAACCACGTCTCCGGCGTGATCCTGTTCGAAGAGACGCTCTATCAGAACGCCGCCGACGGCACGCCGCTGGTCGAGCTGATCGCCCAGGCCGGCTCGGTCCCGGGCATCAAGGTCGACAAGGGGGCCAAGCCGATGCCGGGCTTCCCGGGCGAGACGATCACCGAGGGCCTCGACGGCCTCGGCGAGCGTCTGAAGAAGGACTATGAGCGCGGCGCCCGCTTCGCCAAGTGGCGCGCGGTCATCGACATCGCCGACGGCATCCCGACCTGGGGCGCGGTCAAGGCCAATGCCCACGCCCTGGCCCGCTACGCCGCCATCTGCCAGGCCAACCAGATCGTCCCGATCGTCGAGCCCGAGATCCTGATGGACGGCGCCCACGACATCGGCCGCTGCGACGACGTCACCCGCTGGGTCCTGCAGACCGTGTTCCAGGAGTTGTTCGAACAGCGCGTGGCGCTGGAAGGCATCGTCCTGAAGCCGAACATGGTCGTCTGCGGCAAGAAGTGCGACAAGCGCGCCTCGGTCGAGGAAGTCGCCACCCGCACCATCGCCGCCCTGAAGGCCACCGTCCCGTCGGCCGTGCCGGGCATCGCCTATCTGTCGGGCGGCCAGTCGGACGAGGAGGCCACCGCCCACCTCGACGCCATGAACCGCATCGGCGGCTTCCCGTGGAAGATGACCTTCTCCTACGGCCGCGCCCTGCAGGCCGCGCCGCAGAAGGCCTGGTCGGGCAAGACCGAGAACGTCGCCGCCGCCCAGGCCGCCTTCGCCCACCGCGCCCGGATGAACGGCCTCGCCAGCCTCGGTCAGTGGGAAGGCGCGCTCGAAAAGGCGGCCTGATCTAGGCCCTCTCCTTCATCCTCTCCCTCTCGTCGCTGCGCTCGGGGGGAGAGGAGGCGGCAGCGCCACGCATTACCTCCTCTCCTCCCGCGAAGCGGAGAGGGAGAGGGAGAGGGCTCCGGGCCCTAGATCGCGTCCCCGGCGTCGGCCTTCACGGCCAGGCCCAGCGACCAGCCGAGATCGTGGGCCGAGCCGAACGGGTCGGCGAGCTGGGCGTATTCCGTCTCGCCGGCATGGCGGAAGCGGCGCGCGCCGTCCGAGGACAGCGCCTCGACGATCAGTTTCAACGAGCCGCCCTCCAGCCAGGCGTGGGCGCCGATGGCGGTGCGGCAAGAGCCTTCCAGCGCCATCAGCGCCCCGCGCTCGGCGGCGACCGCCAGCGCGGTCGGCTGGTGGCGCAGCGCCTGCACCCAGGGCAGGTCCTGGTCGGCCTCGCGGGTCTCGATCGCCAGCGCGCCCTGGCCGGGGGCCGGCGGGCATTCCTTGGGATCGATCAGGCTCTGCGGCAGATGGCCGAGGCCGAGCCGGCGCAGGCCGGCATAGGCCAGCAGGATGGCGTCGGCCTCGCCGGCCTGCAGCTTGGCCAGCCGGGTATCGACGTTGCCGCGCAGCAGTTGGACATCCAGGTCCGGCCGCCGGTGCAGCATCTGCGCCTGCCGCCGCAGGCTGGCGGTGCCGAGCCGCGCGCCTTGCGGGAGGTCTTCCAGGCGCTCCGGCCCGCGGCTCAGGAAGGCGTCGCGGGGGTCCTCGCGCTCCGGAACGGCGGCGATGACCAGGCCCGGCGGCCGTTCGGCCGGCACGTCCTTCAGCGAGTGGACCGCGCAGTCGATGCGGCCGTCCAGCAGCGCCTCCTCGATCTCCTTGGTGAACAGGCCCTTGCCGCCGATCTCCAGCAGCCGGCGGTCCTGCACCCGGTCGCCGGTGGTGGTGATGACGATCAGCGGGGCGACCCGCTCGACCTCGGCCGGATCCTCGGGGTTGGCGCCGAGGGCGGCGGCGATGCGGCGCTGCACCGTGCCCGACTGGGCGAGCGACAGGCGGGAGCCTCGGGCCCCGATCCGGACGGGCGGTTGCGTGGGCACGGTCGGCGGTCTACCTGCAAGCCTCAAGAACAGAAGCGCCTGCTACAGGAGCCGGCGCCCCCCGGCAACCGGATGACCCTGACCCAAACCGTCCTTGGCCTTGAGACGAGTTGCGACGAAACCGCCGCCGCCGTCGTGTGCCTGGAAGACGGAAGGGCCGAGGTCCTGTCGTCCGTGGTCGGAACCCAGGTCGCCGAGCACGCGCCGTTCGGCGGCGTGGTGCCGGAGATCGCCGCCCGCGCTCACGTCGAGCGGATCGACGAGCTGGCCCGCGCGGCGATGGCCCAGGCCGGCGTCGGCTACGCGGACCTGACCGGGGTCGCCGCCACGGCCGGGCCGGGTCTGGTTGGCGGGGTGATGGTCGGCCTGTCGTTCGGCAAGGCGGTCGCCCTCGCCCGCGGCCTGCCGCTGGTCGCCGTCAACCACCTGGAGGGCCATGCGGTCTCGGCGCGCCTCGGGTCCGACGTCGCCTATCCCTTCCTGCTGCTGCTGGTCTCCGGCGGCCATTGCCAGCTGCTCGAGGTCGAGGGCGTCGGCGCCTGCCGCCGGCTCGGCTCGACCATCGACGACGCGGCCGGCGAGGCTTTCGACAAGATCGCCAAGACCCTCGGCCTGCCCTATCCCGGCGGCCCCGCCCTGGAGAAGCTGGCCGAGGGCGGCGATCCCGACCGCTATGTGCTCCCGCGCATGCTGCTCGGCCGAAAGGACTGCGACTTCTCCTTCTCCGGCCTGAAGACCGCCGCCGCCCGCATCGCCGAGGGCCTGACCGACGAGCCCCAGCGCCGCGACCTGGCCGCCGCCGTCCAGACCGCCATCGCCGCCCAGCTGACCGAGCGCAGCGACCGGGCCATGGCCGCCTACGCCGCCGCCCACGCCGGGCGGGGCCTGCGCTTCGTGGTGGCCGGCGGGGTGGCCGCCAACCGCACGGTGCGCGCCCGGCTGGAGACCGCCGCCGCGGCCCGCGGCTTCTCGTTCCACGCCCCGCCGCTGGCCTACTGCACCGACAATGCGGCGATGATCGCCCTGGCCGGCGCCGAGCGGCTGGCGCTCGGCCTTCAGGACCCGCTGGATGCAGCCGCCCGGCCGCGCTGGCCGTTGGACGCCGCGGCGGCGGCCGCCAACCCGACCCATGTCCCGGGCCGCAAGGGAGCGAAAGCATGAAGACGGCCGGTGTGATCGGCGGCGGCGCCTGGGGCACGGCCCTGGCCAGCGTCTGCGCCCGGGCGGGGCTTGAGACCACCCTCTGGGCCCGCGAGCCGGAGGTGGTCGAGGCCATCAACGGCGAGCGCCAGAACAGCCTGTTCCTGCCCGGCGTCGACCTCGACCCGCAGATCCGCGCCACCGGCGATTTCGTCGACCTCGCCGGCTGCGACCTGATCCTGGCGGTCCCGCCGGCCCAGCACCTGCGCGCCACCCTGGCGGCCTTCACCCCCCACGCCCGGCCCGGCCTGCCGATCGCCCTGTGCGCCAAGGGGGTCGAGCAAAGCACGCTCAAGCTGATGACCGAGGTGCTGGCCGAGGCCTGCCCGCAGGCCGCGCCCGCCGTGCTGTCAGGCCCGAGCTTCGCCGGCGAGGTCGCCCGCGGTCTGCCGACGGCGGTCACCCTGGCCTGTCCGGACGAGGCGCTCGGCTGGGCCCTGGTCGAGGCGCTCGCCACCCCGACCTTCCGGCCCTACCTCGCCGCCGACATGATCGGGGCCGAGGCCGGGGGGGCGGTGAAGAACGTGCTGGCCATCGCCTGCGGCATCGTCGAGGGCCGAGGCCTCGGCCGCTCCGCCCACGCCGCCCTGATCACCCGCGGCTTCTCCGAACTGACCCGCCTCGCCGTCGCGCTCGGCGGCCGGCCGGAGACCGTCGCCGGCCTCTGCGGCCTCGGCGACCTGGTCCTGACCTGCTCCAGCCCGCAGTCGCGCAACATGAGCGTCGGCCTGGCGCTGGGGGCCGGCAAGACGCTGGAGGAGGCCCTGGCCGGCAAGCTGTCGGTCGCCGAAGGCGTCGCCTCCGCCCCCGCCGTCCGCCAGCTGGCGCACAAGCTCGGCGTCGATGCGCCGATCTGCGACGCCGTCGCCGCCATCCTGGCCGGGGAGGCGGATGTCGACGCCGCCATCCGCGGCCTGCTCTCGAGACCTCTCCGCGAAGAAAGCTGACAGATGCCGCTCTACATCCTGACCTGCCACGACAAGACGGGCGCCCTCGACCTGCGCATGGCGACGCGCGAGGCGCACCTGGCCTGGGCCGCCGAGCACAAGACCGGCGCCCTCAAGCTCGGCGGGCCGCTGCTGTCCGAGGACGACGCCATGGCCGGCTCGTTCTTCATCGTCGAAGCCGACAGCAAGGCCGAGGTCAAGGCCTTCAACGCCTCCGACCCCTACACGAAGGCCGGCCTCTGGGACCGCGTCGAGATCAGCCGCTTCCGCGCGGTCATCGGCCCGCAACTCTAGGCGCGATTTTGGGCGTGCCGCGATTTTGGGCGTGAGCGAAAACCCGGCCCGTCCGGCGGCCGGCGTGCGCCTGTGCACGCTGGCCGAGATCGCCGATCCCGGCGGGAAAAGCTTCCGGTTCCGGGCCGAGGCCAAGCTGTTCGCCGGCTTCGTCCTCCGGCGCGGCGACACCGTCACCGGCTTCGTCGACAGCTGCCCGCACGCCGGCTGGCCGCTGGCGCCGTTCGACGACCGCTACCTGACGCGGGACCAGCGCCACATCCTGTGCGCCGGCCACGGGGCGCTGTTCACCCTCGACGGCCAGTGCGTGGTCGGCCCCTGTGAGGGCGAGGCCCTGACACCCTGGCCGGTGGAACTGCGCGGCGGCGAGGTCTGGACGGCCTAGCCCTCGCGCTCGAACTCCGCCACGTCCTCGATCAGCGCCGCCGCCGCCGTCGCCACCAGCTCGCCGCCCTTTTCCGGCGTCGCCTGGCCGGGGTCCGAGCCCATCCGGCCGTCGGCGTAGCGGCCGCGAAAGTCCGCCGCCTCGCGGATCGGCCCGGTCGGCGCGATCTGCGGCGCGTAGTTCGCCGACTTGATGGCGTGCGGATAGGCCCACTGGGTCACCGCGATCTCCGACGGCGTCGCGTGGCTGCCGTGGCCCTCGGGGAACTGCCGGGCGGCCAGCCGCATCACCCCTTTGAGGTCCCACCAGTTCTTCAGCTTGCAGGCGTACCCCGCCTTGCGCCCGGCATAGCTCGCCTCGGCGTAGAGCTCGGAGAACGCCGCCTCGATGGTCGCCACGTTGCCGCCGTGGCCGTTGAGGAAATAGAGCTGCTCGAAGCCGTGGTGCGCGAGGCTGCGGCACCAGTCGCCGATCGCCAGCATGAAGGTCGAGGGGCGCAGCGCGATGGTCCCCGGGAAGTCCAGGTGATGCTGCGCCATGCCGATGTTGAAGGTCGGCGCGACCAGCAGCCCCGGCGCGATCTTCTGCGCCTCGTGGGCGATGATCTCCGGGCACAGCCAGTCGGTGCCGAGCAGGCCCGTCGGGCCGTGCTGCTCGTTGGAGCCGATGGGGATCACCACCGCCTTGGACTTCGCCAGCTGCGCCTCGATCTCGGCCCAGGTGGACAGGTGCAGCAGCATGACGGGGCCTCCTTGCGGCTCAGTCGGCGGCGACCGCCGGGTCCAGCCGCACCACCAGGTCGCCGGCCGGCATGGCGACCAGCCGCCAGTGGTCGCCATCCTCGGACTTCTGGCGCGCGAACACCAGCCGGCAGAGTCCCGCCGCGTCCTTGACGCAGGCCCGCCGCCGCCCTTCCAGCTCGACCAGCGGCGTCACCGCCTCGGCGCTCGGCGGCGTCATCAGCGGCATGCCCGACCCGTCGATCAGCCGGAAGGCGTCCGGCCCGATCATCCGGTCGAGGGCGAACTCGGACGGCCCGCCGTCGACCTCGAGTCCCTGGGCCCGGGCCACCTCGACCAGCTGGCCGCGAAGATCTTCGCGCACGGCCCGGCGGTCGACGGCGGCTTCGAAGGCCATCCGATCGCGCGCCACCACGGCCGAGAACAGCGCCTGCGCCGCCGCCGCGGCGTCCTTGCGGGCGCCGGACTCGCACGCCCCGACGCTTGCTGACAGCGCCACGATCAGCAGCGCCCTGCCCAAACGAACCATCGCCGGAACATGGCCGCCTCGCCGCCGCCCCGCAACGTCCCATCGCACCCGTGTTGCGCCCGCACGCCCTTCCCGCTTAGTGATCCACAAGCTTTTGAAGGAGAGCGTCGCGTGTCCGATAACGAGGTCTTCCCGGTTCCCGCGGAGTGGTCCGAGGGCGCGCGGATGGACGCGGCGGGGTACGAGGCCGCGGCGCGTCGGGCGTCGGCCGATCCCGACGGCTACTGGCGCGAGGTCGCCGGCCGCCTCGACTGGCTGACGCCGCCGACCGCGATCAAGGACGTCTCGTTCGACGCCGAGGATTTCCGCATCCGCTGGTACGCCGACGGCGTGCTCAACGTCAGCGTCAACTGCCTCGACCGCCACCTCGCCGAGCGCGGCGACCAGGTGGCGGTGATCTGGGAGAGCGACGACCCGGAGGTCTATGACGCCTTCACCTACCGCCAGCTCCACGCCGAGGTCTGCCGCTGGGCCAACGTCCTGAAGGGGCGGGGCGTCGGGAAGGGCGACCGGGTCACCCTCTACCTGCCGATGATCCCGGCGGCGGCGGCGGCGATGCTGGCCTGCAGCCGGATCGGCGCGGTGCATTCGGTGGTCTTCGGCGGCTTCTCGCCCGACAGCCTGGCCGGCCGCATCCAGGACTGCGGCTCCACCGTGGTGATCACCGCCGACGAGGGCGTGCGCGGCGGCAAGACCGTGCCGCTGAAGCGCAACGTCGACGAGGCGCTGAAGACCTGCCCCGGCGTCACCGACGTCATCGTCGTGCGCCGCACCCGCGCCGACGTGCCGATGACGCCCGGCCGCGACGCCTACTATTCGGACCTCAAGCAGGGCGTGCCCGACACCTGCGAGCCCGAGCCGATGGGGGCCGAGGACCCGCTGTTCATCCTCTACACCTCCGGCTCGACGGGAAAGCCCAAGGGCGTGCTGCACACCACCGGCGGCTACCTGGCCTGGGCGGCCCACACCCACGAGCTGGTCTTCGACCACCGGCCGGGCGAGGTCTTCTGGTGCACCGCCGACGTCGGCTGGGTCACCGGCCACAGCTATGTGGTCTATGGGCCGCTGGCCAACGGCGCCACGACCCTGATGTTCGAGGGCGTGCCCAACTACCCGACCTCCTCGCGGTTCTGGGAGGTGATCGACAAGCACGAGGTGGCGACCTTCTACACCGCGCCGACCGCCATCCGCGCCCTGATGCGCGAGGGCGAGGGGCCCGTGCAGGCGACCTCGCGCAAGTCCCTGCGCCTCCTGGGCAGCGTCGGGGAGCCGATCAATCCCGAGGCCTGGCTGTGGTTCCACCGGGTGGTCGGCGAGGGCCGCTGCCCGATCGTCGACACCTGGTGGCAGACCGAGACCGGCGGCATCCTGATGAGCCCGCTGCCGGGCGCAACGCCGCTCAAGCCCGGCTCCTGCGCCCGGCCGCTGCCGGGCGTGCAGCCGCAGCTGGTCGACTCGGGCGGCCAGGTGCTCACCGGCGCGACGTCCGGCGGCCTGTGCCTGGCCGACAGCTGGCCCGGCCAGATGCGCAGCGTCTGGGGCGACCACGAACGGTTCATCCAGACCTATTTCACCACCTATCCCGGCAAGTACTTCACCGGCGACGGGGCCCGCCGCGACGAGGACGGCTACTACTGGATCACCGGCCGCGTCGACGACGTCATCAACGTCTCGGGCCACCGGCTCGGCACCGCCGAGATCGAGAGCGCCCTCGTCGCCAACGCCAACGTCGCCGAGGCCGCCGTCGTCGGCTTCCCGCACCCGGTCAAGGGCCAGGGCATCTACTGCTTCGTCACCCTCAAGGCCGACGTCACGCCGACCGACATCCTGCAGGCCGAGCTGAAGGGCTGGGTGCGCCGCGAGATCGGCCCGTTCGCCGCCCCCGACGTCGTCCAGTTCGCCCCCGGCCTGCCCAAGACCCGCTCCGGCAAGATCATGCGCCGCATCCTGCGCAAGATCGCCGAAGACGACCTCGCCAACCTCGGCGACACCTCCACCCTCGCCGACCCCGCCGTCGTCGAGGACCTGGTCGCCGGCCGGACCGCGGCGGTCGCAAGCTGAGCGTCGAACTGCCCTCCGGCCTGCGCGCGGCGCTGGATCGCGAGCTTCAGGGGATCTCGCGCCGCGACCTCGCCGAACGCACGGCCCGCACCTCGGCGGCCTACCGCGCCGGCCAGGCCTCGGCCGGGGTGATCACCGGGCTCGAGGACGCCCTGGCCTATTCCCTGGCCCGGTTGCCCGGGACCTATGCCGCCTGCCTTCGCGCCTTCGCCGAGGCCGCCGCGGTCGCGCCGGCCTTCTCGCCGCGCACGATGCTCGACGCCGGCTCCGGCCCGGCGGCGGCCAGCTGGGCGGCGCTTGCGACCTGGGGCGCGATCGCCGAGGTCGCCTGGCTGGATTCCAGCGCCCCGTTCCTCGACCTGGCTGGACGGCTGGCGGCGGATGGCCCGCCGCAGCTTCGCGCCTCGCGCCGCACCCGCGCCGACCTCACCGCCGACGCCGACCTGCCGGCCGCCGACCTGGTGGTCGCCAGCTACGCCCTGGCCGAGATCGCCCCCGCCGCGCTCGGCCCGCTGGTGGATCGCCTCTGGCGGGCGACCGCCGGCGTCCTCGTTCTGGTCGAGCCCGGCACGCCGGCCGGCTTTTCGCGCCTGCGGACCGCCCGCGCGGCGCTGACCACCGCCGGCGGCGGCCTGCTCGCCCCCTGCCCGCACGAGGGCGCCTGCCCGATCGCCGGCTCCGACTGGTGCCACTTCCGGGTCCGCGTCCCCCGCTCCCGCGACCACCGCCTCGCCAAGGGCGCCGACGCCCCGTTCGAAGACGAGAAGTTCGCCTACCTGGCGGTGGCGCGTCCCGCTGTCGCCGTCGGCCCGCGCCACACCCGCATCCTCACGCCGCCAAAGACCGCCAAGCCGGGCATCGAATTCCGCGTCTGCACGCCCGAGGGCATCGCCCCGCGCTTCATCCCCCGTCGGGACAAGCCCGCCCACGCGCAGGCCCGGCGGCTGGACTGGGGCGACGTGCTGCCCTGATCGCCCAGCTCCCTCCTGTTCATGGGAGGGAGATGCCTACCGGCGCGCGGTTTCCTCGCCGATCAACGCGCGAGCCTGCGGGAGCGCGTCGGTCGTCGTCAGCTTGCCCGCCGCGATCTCGTCGGCGAGGCCCATGAGCTTGGGGCCGGTCACCGAGCCGGCCTGCGCCTCCTCGCGGACGGCGATGCTGCGGCGCCGCGCCGCCGCGTCCCAGGCTTTGCGGACCTCGGCCCAGTAGGCCTTGGTCGCAGCCCAATAGGCATCGGCGGCGCCCACGTTGTAGCCGTCGAACTTCGTGTAGCTGTTGGTCACCACCTCGTGGACGTAGGTCACGGGCCGGCCCTCGCGCAGGCCGACCTTGGCGTTGTCCTGCTCGTGCACCCAGCCGGCCGGGGTCAGGGCGTGGCGGTTCTGGCCGACGTACCAGGTGTAGGCCGGGTGGCGGACCGCGTCGCGGCGGGCCAGGGGCCGCAGGGTGGCGTCGCTGGTCCACCGGGCGACGCCGTGGTCGTAGGCCCACCGGCCGACGCCGCCATAGCGCGGGCTGTCGTCCGTCTGCCAGACCGTCTGCGACCAGGCGCCCTTGCGGGCCGCCGCCGCGACCGGCTTCAGCGTCCAACGGCCGGAGCTTTCGTAGGCCAGCACCTCGGACGGCTCGTAGGTCCAGTCCTGCCGCCAGTGCTTGATCACCATCGCTTTCTCGTCCGGCCCTTCGGCGACCAGCAGGTGCTGCAGGCTGATGAAGCCGTCGCGGTCCTCGATCACCCGCACCGACTCGTAGCCGCCGCTCAATTTCGGCTCGAGCGGCTTGTAGTCGGCGACGAAGGGCGTGGTCTCTCGCATGTCGAACCGCACGCGGTAGTCCCCGGCCATGGCCAGGATCGAGGCGCGGTCACGCTCCGGCGCCGTCCCCGCCGCGACGGCGGGGAGATGGATGGCGAAGGCCAGGCCGAGGGCGGCGAGGCAGGTGCGGCGGGTGGTCATCGGCAGATGCTCCGAACCGGTCAGAAATCAATGGCGAGGGAGACCGAGACGTTGCGTCCCGGCTGGGTGTAGGCGTCGCGGCTGACGGACGTCGCGGAAAGGCCCCGAGCGTCCGACCACCACCAATACGTCTCGTCCGTCAGGTTGAAGACCCCGGCCCGCAGGGTCGCCCCGTCGGCGACGCGCCAGAAGCCGGTGACGTCCACCAGGGTGAAGGACGGCGGCACGAAACAGGTCGGCGTGCAGGCGACGCCGAGGCGGTCTTCGTCCTTCCTAAGGACATGGGTCGCCACCGCCTGGCCGCCGAACGCGCCGGAGGCCGACCGCCAGGTCAGGCCGGCGACCAGCTTGACCGGATCGATGCTGGGCAGGGCCGTCTTGGCCGCGGCGATGGCGTCGCCCTTCGACCAGGCCGCCCCGGCGAAGCCGCCGAACCCGTTGTCGAGGGAAAAACGGCCCTTGGCCTCGACGCCGTGGATCTTCACCCGGCCGATGTTGACGAACTGATAGGTCGCCGGGTCCGTCGGCGTGAAGGTGCCGCCGACCTGGATCTGCTCGATGAAGTTGTCGTACTCGCCGGCGAAGCCCGCGACCTCGGCCGACCACGTCCGAGTGGTCCAGCGGGCGCCCCCCTCGATGGTCTTGCTGGTCTCCGGCTCCAGGTCCGGATTGGGGATCGAGCGGTAGTTCTGGATCGGGTTGGCGAAGGCGTTGTTCACCTGGCTGGGCGACGGCGCCTTGAAGCCCTGGCCGTAGTTGACGAACACGCCCAGCTCCTCGCGCGGCTTCAGCAGCACGCCGAGCTTCGGCGACAGCCGCCCGTCGCTGGACTTGGCCACGGCGACGAAGCCCGGCAGCAGGGCGTCGGTCTTCGGCTCCAGTTCGTACCAGTCGTAGCGCAGGGCCGGGAACAGGCTCAGCTTGCCGTCGAACAGGGCGATCTCGTCCTGAGCGAAGACGCCGACCAGGGTGTAGTCCGTGTTGGGGAAGGCCCGGGTCGGGAACGGCTCGCCGGCCGGCGGCACGGCGCCGTCGCGCACGCCTTCCTGGCGGGTGATCGAGGCGTCGACCCCGGCCACCCATTCATGGGTCAGGCCGGCGGCCTCGACCTTGCCCTGGATCTCCGCCGCCGCGCCGACCACCCGGTTGTCGAAAGTGTTGCGGCGGATGCGGTCGGCGGCGGTGTTGCGGTCCTCGAAGGTGAGTTGCTGGGTCTCCGCCCACTGGCCGTAGACGCTCCACGACAGCTGCGACACCGGCCCGCCGGATAGCTGCCAGCGGTGATCCAGGCCGACCCGGTCGCGCCGGGTGTCGTCGTCGGCCATCAGGCGAACGACGCTGGTCGCGGCCAGCGGCGGTTTGGCGATGCCCGACAGCACGTCGGCCAGGACCTCGCGCTCGAAGTGCTCGGCGGTCAGGCGGAGGCGGTGACCGCCGGCCGGCTCGAACACCAGCTTGCCGAGGAGGCTTTGCGAGCGGACGTCCTGAGGATTGGCGGTCGTGCGGTCGGTGTTGGCCGCCGCGTTGGTCCCTTGCGTCTCCTGTTCGTGACCCTGGCGGTGCGAATAGGCGATCAGCGCCGACAGGTCGCCTTGCCGCCCGGCCGCCATGACGCTGCCGGCGTAGCTGTCGTCCGCCGAGGCATAGGCCCCGCGCACCCGGCCGCCGAAACGGGCGTCGCCGCGCAGGATGTCCGCCGGGTCCTTGGTGGTGAAGCTGACCGCGCCGGCCAGCCCGTCGCTGCCGTAGAGGGCCGAGGCCGGCCCGCGCAGGATCTCCACCTGCTTGATCAGGTCGAGGTCCTGGAAGTCGCCGCGGCCGACCGACTGGGCGCCGAAGCCGAAGGCGTCCGGCGTGCGCACGCCGTCGACCTGGATCAGCACCCGGTTGCCTTCCAGGCCGCGGATGTTGAACCCGGCGTTGCCGTCGCGCCCCGTGGTCCCGAGGGCCGCGCCGAACCGGGCCGGGCTCGAGCGCACCGATACGCCGGGCTCGTAGCGGACCAGGTCCTTGATGTCCGTGGCGATGGACGTCTCGATCTCCTCGGCGGCGATCACGCTGACGCTGGCCGGGACGGCGCTGGCCGGCTTTTCGGTGCGGGTTCCGATGACGGTGAGCGGATCGACCGTCGCCGCCGCGGCCAGAGTCGCCTCTTGTCCGACGGCCGCCGTCGTCTGGATGAACGCCATGGCCGACACGGCCGCGAAAAGTCCGACCCGCATGGAGCCCCCTCAAAAGCTAAGCTGGCGCCGCTTTAATGCGAGTGATTCTTAGAATCAATAGCAGGTTGTGAGCTCCGGCCTGGGCCTGCGGCTTCCCCGACCCCCTCCCCCCCTTCATGGAGAGGGCGATCCGGCCAAGCCGAGTCGGGCGGGGAATGCGCGCCGCGTCCTTTTCCGGCCGCACGCGAGGGCTTAGGTGTGTCTCCCCGCCTCGCCTGGAGCCGCCATGATCCGCACCGCCCGCGCCGCCGCCCTTGGCGTACTCCTGGCGACCGCCGCCCTCGCGCCCCAGGCCCTGGCCCAGGCCGCGACCAGCCAGACCGCCGCCGACCAGGTCCCGCCGATCGCCTACAAGAGCCGGACGCTGGCCAACGGGCTGAAGGTCTTCACCTCGCTCGACCGGACGACCCCGAACGTCACCGTCCAGGTCTGGTACGGCGTCGGCTCGAAGGACGACCCGCAGGGCCGCTCCGGCTTCGCCCACCTCTTCGAGCACATGATGTTCAAGGCGACGCGCAACCTGCCGCCGGAGAGCATCGACCGGATGACCGAGGACGTCGGCGGCTTCAACAACGCCTCCACCTACGACGACTTCACCAACTACTACGAGGTCGTGCCGGCCAATCACCTGGAGCGGCTGCTGTGGGTCGAGGCCGAGCGGATGGGCTCGCTGGTCATCGACGAGACCGCCTTCGAGTCCGAGCGGGACGTCGTCAAGGAAGAGCTGCGCCAGCGGATCCTCGCCGCCCCCTACGGCCGGCTGTTCGGCCTCTACCTGCCGCAGGCCACCTACCAGGCGCACCCCTACAAGCGGCCGGGGATCGGCTCGATCGAGGAGCTGGACGCCGCCACCCTCGACGACGTCCGGGCCTTCCACCAGGCCTATTACCGGCCGGACAACGCCGCCCTGATCGTCGTCGGCAACTTCGACGAGGCGCAGCTGAACGCCTGGATTGACCGCTACTACGGGTCGCTGAAGCGGCCGGCCGATCCGATCCGCCGGGTCAGCGTCGTCGAGCCGCCGCGCACCGAGCCGGGCGTGTTCGATGGCTACGGTTCCAACGTGCCGTTGCCGGCGGTGGCGATCACCTGGAAGGGGCCGGCCGCGTCCAGCCCGGACGCCGCCGCCCTGACCGTGCTCGACGCCATCCTGTCGGCCGGCAAGTCCTCGCGCCTCTACGACAGCCTGATCTACCGCCAGCAGGTGGCCACCGAGGCCTTCTCCTCCGCCGACCTGCCGGCCCAGCCCGGCATGTTCGCGGTCGGGGCGATCCTGGCCAGCGGCAAGACCCTGGCCGACGGCGAGAAGGCCCTGCTGGCCGAAGTCGCCCGCCTGCGCGACGCCCCGCCCTCCGCCGCCGAACTGGCCGAGGCCAAGAACGAGCTGATCGCCGGCAAGCTGCGCGAGCGCGAGACCATCGACGGCCGCGGCTTCGCCCTCGGCTACGCCCTCATGGTCGACGGGGACGCCGCCCAGGCCAACCGCGAACTGGCCGAGCTCGCCGCCGTCACCGCCGCCGACGTCCAGCGCGTCGCCCGCAGGTATCTGGCGCCGAGCGGCCGCATGACCATCCGCTACCGCCCGGAGAGCGAGCGGCCGGCCGGCCAGGCGCCGCCCGCGCCGCCGACCCCGCCGGCCAAGGTCGCCGACTACCGCGGCCCGATCGTCACCCTGGCGCCCGAAGGCCAGCGGGTCGCGCCGCCGGCCATCGCCGCGCCGGTCGCCCCGGTCCTGCCGCGACCGGTCGAGCGCACGCTCCCCAACGGCCTGAGGGTGATCGTCGCCAGGTCCTCCGAACTGCCGCTGGTCACCGCCGACCTGACCGTGAACGCCGGCGGCTGGGCCGACCCGCAGGGCCTGGCCGGCGCCGTCGCCATGACCGCCGACATGCTGCCCGAGGGCACCGCGACCCGCTCGGCCCAGCAGGTGGCGCGCGAGGTCGAAGCCCTGGGCGCAAGCCTGTCGTCCGGCGCCAGCCTGGAGTCGGCCTCCGTCACCCTCAACGCCATGCCGGACAAGCTGGCGGCGGGCATGGCGGTGATGGCCGACGTCACCCGCAACCCGGCCTTCGCCGCCGAAGAGCTGGAGCGTCGGCGCCAGCTGGCCGTCGACAGCCTGTCGGTCGCCTACCAGGATCCGGGCAGCCTCGCCGGTTTCGCCTTCGCGCCGGTGGTGTTCGCCGGCACCGCCTTCGGCCACGTCAGCACCGGCACGCCGGCCTCGCTGGCCAAGCTGACGCCCGACCACCTGCGGGCCCTGCACGGGACCTTCTTCCGGCCGGACAACGCCGTCCTGGTGCTGACCGGCGACATCACCCCGGACCAGGGCTTCGCCCTGGCCGAGCAGGCGTTCGGCGGCTGGGCGAAGCCGGGGTCCCCCCTGCCGAAACCGCCGCAGGCGGCGCCGGCCAACGCGCCGCGGGCGGTCGCCATCGACCTGCCGGGCGCGGGCCAGGCGGCGGTCAACGTGGTCGGCCCCGCGATCGCCCGGCGTGATCCCGACTACTACCCCGGCATGGTGGCCGCGACCGTCCTCGGAGGCGGCTTCTCGGCTCGCCTGAACCAGGAGATCCGGGTCAAGCGCGGGCTGTCGTACGGCGCGCGCGCCCGCCTCGCGGCCGGCCGCAACCTCGGCTCGTTCTCGGCCAGCGCCCAGACCAAGAACGAGTCGGCCGGCGAGGTGCTGGACCTGATCTCCGCCGAGATGACAAAGCTGGCGGCCCAGCCGGCGAGCGCGGCGGAGCTGGCGGCCCGCAAGTCGGTGCTGGTCGGCGGCTTCGGCCGGGAGGTCGCGACCACCGGCGGCCTGGCCAACATCCTCGGCGGCTACGCCCTCGACGGCCTGCCGCTCAGCGAGCTGTCGGCCTACACCGGCAAGGTCGAGGCGGTGTCCGCCGAGCAGGTCCAGGCCTTCACCCGCCGCGTCCTCGACCCGACCCACGCCCACGTCATCGTCGCCGGCGACGCCAAGGCCTTCACCGACGCGCTGAAGACCCGCCGCCCAAACCTGGAGGTGATCCCCGCCGCCGAGGTCGACTTCGACCGGCCGAGCCTCAGGAAGCCCTAGCCGTCCAGCGTCCCAGGTCGCGCTCGCGCCCGATCAGCGCCAGGCCCGAGGCGATGGAATCCAGCTCCGCGCCGGTCTCGATCCGCTCGGTGGGGAACCGCCGGTGGAAGATGTCGCGCACGGCCGGGACCAGGGACGAGCCGCCGGTCAGGAACACCCGGTCGACGGTCGCCGCGTCCAGCCGCGCTGCGACCAGGGCCTGGTCGACCGCCGTCTCGATCTGCTGAAGCTCGGGGGCGATCCAGCCCTCGAACGCGCCGCGCGCCACGTCGCGGACGATGGAGATGCCGCCGGCCTCGAAGCGGAACTCCGCCGCCTCCCGCGCCGACAGCGCCACCTTGAGGTCCGAGACGGCGCGGTAGAGGCGGTAGCCGTAGTTCTCGTCCAGCACCTCGATCAGCCGGGCGATCTTCTCCGGCTCGGTGGCCTCGCGCTCCAGCTTGCGGATCTCGCGCATGTCGCGGCCGGCGGCCAGCAGCGCCAGCTGGTCCCACCGCGCGAAGGCCGAATAGTAGCGGTTGGGGATCGGCAGCACCTTGCCGAAGCTCTCATAGCTCGACCCCTTGCCGAGCTCGGGCGAGACCAGCTGGTCGATGATCCGGTAGTCGAAGGCGTCGCCGGCCACGCCCACCCCCGACCGGCCGAGCGGCGTCGCGCGGATCTGGCCCGCCTCCCGTTCGAACCGGATCACCGAGAAGTCCGAGGTGCCGCCGCCGAAGTCGCCGACCAGCACCGTCGCGTCCTCGGTCAGCGCGCGGGCGAAGAAGAAGGCCGCGCCGACCGGCTCGTAGGCGTAGAGGATCTCCTCGAACCCCAGCCGCCGGAACGCCGCCTCGTAGCGCGAGAGCGCCAGGGCCTCGTTGGGACTGCCGCCCGCGAAGGTCACCGGCCGGCCGACGATCACGCGGGCCGGCAGGCTCGCCGCCCCGCCGTACTCGCGCAGCTTCAGCAGGAAGGTCGAGAGCAGGTCCTCGAACCGGTAGCGCCGGCCGAGGATCTGGGTCTCCGAGAAGCTCTCCTGCGCGGCGAAGGTCTTGAACGACTGGATGAACCGCGTCTCGGCCGGGTCCTCGGCGTAGGCCTCGATGGCCCACGGCCCGGCCGCCACCGTCCGCTCGCGCGGGTGCTCCGGCGGCGCGTGGAACGACAGGGCCGAGCGGACGGCGAACCGCTCGCCGTCCGGCGCCGCGAAGCTCGCCAGCGACGCCGGACCGTCCGGCCCGGCCAGCGCCATCACCGTGTTGGTCGTCCCGAAGTCGATCCCCAGACTTAGCGAGGAGGGGGTCGGGGCGGCGCTCACTCGTCCAGCAGCTGGCGGTCGTAGGCCGCCACGGTCGCCATGTGCAGGATGCGCGACACCGAGGCCGACAGCGGCGTGATCTGCACCGGCTTGGCGAGGCCCAGCAACAGCGGCCCGATCACCGTCGCCCCGCCCATCGACTTCAGCAGCTGGGTCGAGATCGCCGCCGAGTGGATGGCCGGCATGATCAGCACGTTGGCCGGGCCGCTCAGCCGCATGAACGGATAGTTGCCGCGCCGCGCCGGCTCCAGGGCGATCTCCGGCGGCATCTCGCCCTCGTATTCGAAGTCGAGCTCGTACTCGTCGAGCATGGCCACCGCCTCGCGCACCTTCTCGCTGCGCTCGCCCATCGGATTGCCGAACGTCGAATAGCTGATGAACGCCACGCGCGGCTTGTAGCCGAGCGCCTGCACCGCCCGCGCCGCCTCGATGGCGATCTCGACGAGGTCCGTGGCCTCCGGCATCTCGGTGACGTTGGTGTCGGCGATGAACAGCGTCCGGCCCTTGGCCAGCACCACGCTCATGCCCATCACCCGCCCGCCGGGGGCCGGGTCGATGACCCGCAGCACCTCTTCCAGCGCCTGGTCGAAGTTGCGGGTCACGCCGGTGACCATCCCGTCCGCATGCCCCTGCGCCACCATCGAGGCGGCGAAGGAGTTGCGGTCCTGGTTGATCAGCCGCTGCACGTCGCGGCGCAGATAGCCCTCGCGCTGCAGCCGCTCATACAGGGTCTCGACGAAGGCGTCGTTCCACTGCGAGGTGCGGGCGTTGACGATCTCCAGCTTCACCGCGGCCGGATCCAGCCCGACCAGCCGCATGTTCTCGTGGACCAGCTCCTCGCGGCCGACCAGGATCGCATCGCCCAGCCCGCCGGTCTGGAAGGCATAGGCGGCGCGGATCACGCTCGGCTCCTCGCCCTCGGCGAAGACGATCCGCTTGCGCGGCCCGGCCAGCACCGGCCCCTGCAGCTTCTGCAGGAACGCCGCCGTGGGATCGAGCCGCTGGGCCAGGGCCGCGCGATAGGCGTCCATGTCCTCGATCGGCTTGCGCGCCACGCCCGTGTCCATCGCCGCCTGGGCGACGAACGGCGGGATGTACCAGATCAGCCTGGGGTCGAACGGCGTCGGGATGATGTACTGCGGCCCGAACTTCAGCTGCGTGCCGTGATAGGCCGCCGCCACCTCGTCCGGCACGTCCTCGCGCGCCAGCTCGGCCAGGGCGTTGGCGCAGGC
>NZ_JBIIGK010000210.1:0-4055 GCF_044236515.1 Phenylobacterium sp. | reverse complement strand
CCATGGGCGCGATGAGCAGCAACTTCAACGACCGGCCGGCTGTGGCGTCCCGCGCCTACGACCGCGACCGCGACGGCTTCGTCATCGCCGGCGGGGCCGGCATGCTGGTGCTGGAAGAGCTCGAGCACGCCAAGGCGCGCGGCGCCAAGATCTACGGCGAGATCGTCGGCTACGCCGCCAATTCCGATGGTCACGACATGGTCGCGCCGTCGGGCGAGGGCGCGGTGCGCTGCATGCGCATGGCGATCGAAGACGCGGGCGGCCGCAAGATCGATTACCTCAACCCGCACGGCACCTCGACCCCGGTGGGCGACGCCAAGGAAATGGAAGCGGTCCGCGAGGTGTTCGGCGACAACGCGCCGCTGATCTCCTCCACCAAGTCCCTGACCGGCCACAGCCTCGGCGCGGCCGGCGTGCAAGAGGCGATCTACAGCCTGCTGATGCTCAACAACGGCTTCGCCGCTGAGAGCGCCCACATCGAGAACCTCGACCCGGCCTTCGAAGGTCTGCCGATCGTTCGCCAGCGCATCGACCGCGAGCTTGAAACGGTGATGAGCAACTCCTTCGGGTTCGGCGGCACCAACGGCTGCCTGGTGATGAGCCGGGTGTAACCCCGTCTCTTTTCGCCGGGGGGCGCTCAGTCGTCCCCCTCGTCCTCGTACCCAATCAGCGCCAGCGCTCGCGCCGGAATCCCGTGCAGTTCGGCCCAGCGCGCCAGGGCCTCCTCGCGGCCATGGGTGATCCACAGCTCGTCAGGGCGGATTTCGTCGATGGTGGCGGTCAGCTCGTCCCAATCGGCGTGATCGGAGATCACCAGCGGCAACTCGCACCCCCGCTGCCGCGCCCGCGCCCGCACCTGCATCCAGCCCGAGGCGAAGGCCGAAACGGGATCGGGGAACCGGCGGCTCCACAGGTCCTGCGTCGCTGACGGCGGGGCGATGATGACCTGGCCGGCGAAGTCGGTCTTCTTGCCGGTGGTGGCGGGCGCCAGCGGCCCAAGATCCACTCCGTGGCGGCGATAGAGCCCGTTCAGCCGCTCCAGCGCGCCATGGACGTAGATCGGCCGGTCCCAGCCCGCCTCGCGCAGCAGACGGATCACCCGCTGGGCCTTGCCCAGCGCATAGGCGCCGACCAAGTGCGCGCGCTCCGGGAACTGCGCCGCCGAGCGCAGCAGCCGGGCGATCTCGTCCGCGTCGTCCGGGTGGCGGAACACCGGCAGGCCGAAGGTCGCCTCGGTGATGAAGACGTCGCAGGGCACCGGCTCGAACCGCGGGCAGGTCGGGTCCCGTCGGCGCTTGTAGTCGCCCGACACCACCATGGTCAGGCCTTTCCAGCGCACCACCGCCTGCGCCGAGCCCAGGACGTGGCCAGCCGGGACCAGCGTCACCTCGACCTCGCCGATCGCCACGCGCTCGCCGTAGGCCGCCGCCTGCCGTGTGTGGGCGAAGTCTTCGCCGTAGCGCTCCGCCATGATGTCGAGGGTCTCGGGCGTCGCCAGGACGTGGGTGTGGCCCCAGCGGGCATGGTCCGAATGGCCGTGGGTGATCACCGCCCGGTCCACGGGCCGAACCGGGTCGATATAGAAATCTCCGGGCGCGCAGTAGAGCCCGTCAGGCTTGGGGCAGAGCAGGTCCTGGGGCCGGATCATCACCCCTAGATAAGCGTCTTTTCCCGGGGCGCGATCCCGACCAGAAACGCCCGTCAGCCCGCGCCGCGCTCCTTGCGCACCTGGTCGAGGTCGGCCTGCGCCCTTGCCTCCGCGTCCGCGTCCCGGCGGGCGCGGGCTTCCAGCAGGGCGGCGGTGGCCTCCATCTCCCTCACCGGCAGCAGGTGGCGGTCGTCGGCGGCCTTGAACGGCAGGGTCTGTAGACCGGCCAGCACCGCTCGCTGGCGCACGGCCTCCGGGGCGTCGCCCACCCCATAGCTGAACAGGAATTGGGCGACCTTGGTCTTCACGGCCGGGTCGAGGTCCTTGCGCCAGACCAGCGGGTCTTCTGGGATCCGCGGCGAGCGCCAGACGATCTCGATGTTGTCCAGCGTCCGCTGAGCCAGCGGCGTGCCGAGCTTCTGCATCCGCTCGATGGCCGAGGTATTGTTGGTCGCCGCGTCCAGCACGCCTGCGCCGACAGCGAACAGGTTCGTCTCGTGGTTCGCCGACTTCACGGTCTTGAAGCAGGTGTTCGGGTCGATGCCGCGCGGCGCGAACAGGAAGGTCATCGGCGCCAGGGTGCCCGACGTCGACTTGGCGTCCCCCATGCCGAAATCGACGGTGTGGTCGCAGGCCATCAGCTTCTCCAGCGTCAGGCCTTCGCCCTTGTGGACGAGGATCACCGCCTCGTAGCCGTCGACCCCCGACGGGTTCACGGACCGGGCGAACACCTCGCCGCCAGCCCGGCGGACCGCTTCCAGGCCCGACTGGTTGGTGAACCAGCCAAGGTCGGTCTGCTTGAACCGCATGGCCTCGATCAGGCCGGTGTAGTTCGTCCCGTAGAACGGCTTCACGGTCAGCCCGGTGGCCTTCTCCATGTCGGCGAGGAACGGCGACCAGACCGCCTCGGCGTTCTGGCGGCTCTCGGTCGACAGGATTGAAATGTTGAGCACGCCGGGCGTCACAGGCGCTTGGGCCTGGCTGCAGGCGCCGAGCGTCAGGACGGCGGCGACCAGGCAGGCAAGATGGCGGCGGTTCATGACGCTTCCCCCTTTTTTGTGGTCTCGAGCTTGCCGCCGGGGCGCGCCCGGCGGCAAGCGCAGGTTCTCAGCGGCGGATGGGCGGCAGCCGCAGCGCCACCACCTCGCGGTTCGGCCGGCTGATGCCATAGAGCACGCCCGGCCGGCTCCGGTCGAAGGCGACGGCCTGACCCTCGATCGCCGCCGTGACCGTGGCGACGTGGTCGAGTTTCGAGCCGCCCTTCGGCAGCTCAAGCACATAGAGCTCAGGATGGTCGTGGCCGGTCACATAGAGCCGGCCATCGGGGCCGAAGCCGCCGCCCGATGAGCTCATCGGCTTGAACCGCTCGGTGACGGAAAGCGGGAACGACCAGCCCTCCATCCGCCGCCACTGGTCGTCGAACTTGACCAGCTGGGTGTGCTGATGGCCGCGGTCGGGCTCGCCGCCCTTGCCGTCGTAGTTGGCGAAGGCCGCGAACCAGGCCCCGTCCTTGCGCTCGATCCAGGTCACCGAGCCGACCTGCTGGCCGAGCGAGACGGTCCGCAGGTGGACCATCTTCACCGGGTCGAAGAACTCCACCGAACTGGTCATCGGCGTCTCGGGGAAGTTGGAGTTGGCGCAGACCAGCTCGCGGCCGATCACCGTGCAGGAGTTGATGTGCGGAAAGCGCGCCTTGTCGCCGGACCACTCGGCCACCTTGGCGCCGGTCGCCTTGTCGTACTTGGCGATCCGCGAGTTCGCGACGGCATAGAAGTGGCGGGCGTCCACCGCGACCCCCTGGGTGGCCTCGGGCGCCTTCCAGCGCCCGAGCACTTCCGAGGTCAGCACCGGCTGCTGCGCCGCCGCCGGAGCGGCGAGCAGCGCCAGGGACAGTGCCGCAGCAAGGGCGCGCATCAGAAGCTCGCCGCCAGGCCGAGCCAGTAGGTGCGGCCGTAGTTCGCCCATTCCTGGAGGTAGCGCTGGTTGGGGCCGGTCACTTCCTGGCGGCCGGTGTTGGTCAGGTTCTGCGCCTCGGCGAACACCGTGAAGCGCTCGTTGAAGCGCCAGGACACCGAGGCGTCGAACAGGTGCCGCCCCTTCCAGTATTGATCCGCGTTCGGGATGTTGTCCTGGATCGTCTCCAGGAAGCCGCCGATGTAGTTGTGCGAGATCCGCGCCTCGATCGGACCGCGCTGGTAGTAGATCGACTCGTTCGACGTGACGTCCGGCTGCTGGAACAGGCGACGGTTCCGCGGGCCGGCGCTGGTCTGGTAGGTCGCCTGGCTGTTCACGAAGGTGACGTTGCCGTTGAAGCCGAAGCCGTCCAGGGGCGCCGGCAGGGCGGTGAAGGCCTGCTGGATCGAAACCTCGACGCCTTCGACCTTGGCGTCCTCGGCGTTGCGGGCGG
>NZ_JBIIGK010000209.1:0-4070 GCF_044236515.1 Phenylobacterium sp. | reverse complement strand
CGCCTCGCGGAAATGGGCGTCCATGGCCGCGGCCCCGGCCAGCATGGCCTCGAAGGCGTCGGGGCCGAGGGCGATGGCGCAGGACAGCCCGACCGCCGACCACACCGAATAACGGCCGCCGACCCACTCGCCGAAGCCGAACACCTGATCGGGCGGCACGCCGAATCCCTGGGCGACGTCCGGCGCGGCGGAGACGGCGACGAGATGCGCGTCGGCGCGGTCGCCGAGAGCGGCGCGCAGCCAGGCGCGGGCCGTCTGCGCGTTGGTCATCGTCTCCTGGGTGGTGAAGGTCTTGGAGACCACGACGACCAGGGTCTGCGCCGGATCGAGGCCGGTCAGGGCCTGGGCGATCTCGGCCGGGTCGACGTTGGCGGCGAAGCGCAGGTCGATGGCGGGGTCGAGCGGCCGCAGGGCCTCCCAGACTAGCCGCGGGCCGAGGTCCGAGCCGCCGATGCCGATGTGCAGGATGGCGCGGATCGGCTTGCCGGTCGCGCCCTGGAAGGTCCCCGCCCGCACCGCCTCGGCGAAGGTGCGGATCTTGGCGCGGGTCGCCTCGACCTCGGGCGAGACCGGCTGTCCGAGGGCGTGAAAATCGGCGCCGGCCGGGGCGCGCAGGGCGGGGTGAAGGGCCGCACGGCCTTCGGAGGCGTTGACCGCCTCGCCGGCGAACAGGCGCTGGCGGGCGTCGGCGACGCCGGCCGCGTCGGCCAAAGCGAGCGCCGCGTCGAGGTCGGCGCGCGACCAGGGCTGTTTCGACAGGTCGAGCGTCAGGCCGGCGGCCTCGAGGGTCAGCCGCTGCAGGCGGTCGGGCTCGGCGGCGAACAAACTTTCGATACGGCGCTCGGCGGCGGCGGCGGCGGCCGTGGTCAGCGCCGTCCAGGCGGCGTCGGTGTCAGACAAGGCTAGGGCCCCCAGGCGAACTCGCGGCCATAACGCCCGACGCGCCGTTCGGGGTCACGAACGGCTCGCCTCGAGAGCGCGGACCACGGCGCCCTCGGTCAGGATATTGGGCAGGATCTGCGGCTCGGCGGCGCCGGGCCGGTAGACGAGATAAAGCGGCACGCCCGCCCGGCCGTGGCGGGCCAGCTCGGCGGCGATGACCGCGTCCTTCCGCGTCCAGTCGGCCTTGAGGTAGGCGACGTTGTTGGCGCCCAGCGCCTGGGCGACCTTGGCGCCGGACAGGGCCACGCGCTCGTTGACCTGACAGCTGACGCACCAGGCGGCGGTGAAGTTGACGAACACCGGCCGGCCCTCGGCCCGCAGGGCGGCGAGGCGCTCGGCGCTGTAGGGCTCGAAGGGAACCTTGGCCGAGGCCGGGGCGGTCCCGGCGAGCGGCGGGGCGGCGTAGCCCGGCCAGAGGGCGGCGGCCAGGGCCAGCACCGCGAACAGCGCCGAGCCGGTCGCCGGCGCGGCGGGACGGCCACCCGCCAGCAGGCGCCGCTGCGCCGCCCCGTACAGCCAGGCGGCGGCCGCCAGGACCACGCCGGCGCCGAGGACGCGGGCTAGGCCGTCGGGTCCCGCCTGCTGGGCCAGCACCCAGACGAGCCAGGCTGCGGCGGCGTACATCGGGAAGGCCAGCGCCTTGCGGAACGCGTCCATCCACGGGCCGGGCTTGGGCAGGCGGGCGAGCAGGCCGGGCGCGAAGGCCAGGGCCACGAACGGGGCGGCGAACCCCGCCCCCAGCGCCAGGAACACCGCCAGCGACGCGGCGGGCGGCTGGACCAGCGCCCAGCCGAGGGCCGGGGCCATGAACGGCGCCGTGCAGGGCGTCGCGACGACGACGGCGAGGGCCCCGGTGAAGAAGGCGCCGGCGGCGCCGCCGCGCGCGGCCAGGCCCGAGCCCGCGTCCTGCAAGGAGGCGCCGATCTCGAACACGCCCGAAAGGTTGAGCGCAACGGCCAGCATCAGCAGGGCGAGGCCCGCCACCACCGGCGGCGATTGGAGCTGGAAGCCCCAGCCGACGGCGGCGCCGGCTGCCTTCAGGGCGATGAGGACGCCGGCGAGGAGGACGAAGGTCGCCAGCACGCCGGCCCCGAACGCCAGGCCCTGCAGCCGGGCCGCGCGCGCTTCGCGGCCGTGGCCGACCAGCGAGGCGGCCTTCATCGCCAGGATGGGGAAGACGCAGGGCATCAGGTTGAGGACGAGGCCGCCGAGGACGGCGAAAGCCAGCGCCAGCGGCAGGCCGAGCCCGCCCGCCGCGGCGGCGCGGGGCGGCGGGCCGAGGCCGCGCGCGCCGGCCGGCGCGGGTCCCGCGGCGGCGGCGATCTCGTAGGCCCGGCCGCCGACCGAGAGCACGCCTTCGAGGGCCGGCGGCGCGGCGGCGGCTTTGAAGTCGTCGCCCGGCGTCAGCGTCAGGGTCAGCCCCTGCGGCCCGCGCTCGATCGCCTGGACCGCGGCGTGGTCGAGCATGCCGGGCGTCGCCGGGAAGAAGTAGGCCCCGGCGCCGTCGGTCCCCTGCAGCGGTGCGCCGGCCACGGCGAGGGTCAGGGTCGCGCCGGCCGGCTGGTAGGCGGCGGTCAGCCGGGCCGGCTTCGGCGCCGCGGCGAGGGCCGTGGCGATCGCCGGACCCCAGCGCCGATCGGCGGGCGCAGGCCCGGCGACGACGGGGACGTCGAGGCTCAGGTCCGCGGATTCCGGAATGCAGATCTCCTCGCAGACCAGGAAGTCGGCCTTGCCGCGCAGGCTGACGGTCTCGCCGACTTTCGCCGCGGCGGGCGCCGTCAGGGTCATGGGCAGGAGGACCTCGCCCTCGTAGCCGTAGTTGACCAGCGGCCCGACCGGCAGGCGCTTGGGCGTCGGCCAGGTGAAGGGCGAGGCGCTCCAGCCGCCGGGCAGGGTGAGCGCCAGCCGCGTCGCCTCGCCGGAATCGCCGGGGTTGCGCCAGTAGGTGTGCCAGCCTTCGTCGATCTTCTGGCGCAGGGCGATGCGCACCGATCCGCCGGGCGTGACGCCGGACGCCGCGGCGACCAGTTCGGCTTCGACATGGCCGGTGTCGACGGGCGCAGCGACGCTGGCGCCGGTCAGCGCCAAGGCTGCTGCGAGGCCCGCCAGGATCCGTCTCATCGCGCCAATCCACCCCTGTTCCGCATCGCTATATGGCCCCTGCGCGCCGCAGGCGCAAAGCGGGCTCGACTTGGCGACGACGGGCCGTCCATCATCGACGAATCTTCGCCCAACAAGAGAGTGCCTCCGTGCCCGCCAGCTTCGACGAGATTGAGATCGGCCAGGTGGTGCCGCTCGGGGCCGCGGGGATCGATCCGCAGGCGCTCGACGCCTTCGTCGCCGCCTTCACGCCGGGCTGGACGACGGACCGTGGGGCGCCCGACGCCATGGTCTTCGCCCTGTGGGCGCGGCTGGATGCGGTCGCCCACACCGACTGGCCCCAGACCAAGCGCCTCGGCGTCGACGCCCTGCGCTGGGTGCGAAACCCGCCGGCCGGCGAGCTGCTGCGCGGCCGGATGACGGTGATGGCCAAGGACCCGGTCGGCGAGGGCAAGGGCATCGTCATCTGCCAGCACGACTTGCTGGACGAGGCCGGACGGCTGGTGTTCTCGTGCCTGACGCGGAGCGTGTTCGCCCGCTAGCGGACACGAAAAAGGGGCCGGCGAAAATCGCGCGACCCCCTATCCGTCGGGCGTCCGCCCGACCAACTTCAGGCGTTGGCGGCTTGCGGCGTCTGCGAGGCGCGGCCGAGGGCGACGGCGACCAGGCGGTCCCAGCCGACCAGCGACAGCAGGTGGGCGTAGATCTGGCCCAGGGCGCCGTTGTCGCGCAGCTCGACCAGCTTTTCGGTCGGCAGCTTGTTGAGCTTCTCTTCCGAGACGCCGAAGTAGTCGGCGATCTTCTGCGGCTGGCCGGCCGAGCCATCGGGGTTCTGCGGCGTGAAGTTGGCCGTCTTCAGCTCGAACAGGTCGAGGTCCTTGAGCAGCTGGACGAAGCTCAGAGTGCGCTGACGCTCCATCTCGAAGTTGTTGCAGAACTCGATGCAGTTCTGGGTGTACTGGCTCGGCTTGCCGTCTTCGAAGAACGGCATGTCGCCGCCCTCGACCACGAACTCGGCGTTGCGGTCG
>NZ_JBIIGK010000208.1:0-4109 GCF_044236515.1 Phenylobacterium sp. | reverse complement strand
GCGCCAGGCCGATGCCGGTGCCCTCGAATTCCTCGGCCCGATGCAGCCGCTGGAACACGCCGAACAGTTTGTGCGAGTAGGCCGGATCGAAGCCGACGCCGTTGTCCGAGACGGTGAAGCTCGTCACACCCTCCCCCTCGTCGCCGGTGATGGTGATCTCGGCGGGGTCACGGTCGGCGGAATATTTCACCGCGTTCTGAACCAGATTCTGCAGCACCTGCCGGATCATCGCCGCATCGCCCCAGGCGTTGGGCAGGCGGCCGATCGTCCAGGCGACCTGCCGGCCCTCCAGGTCGTGCTCCAGGGTCCGGCGGACCTCGGCCACCAGCTTGCCCATGTCGATGCGGTCGCGCGACAGGCTCGCCCGGCCGAGTTGCGAGAAATTCAGCAGGTCGTCGACCAGCCGCCCGGCCGCCAGCGCCGCGTCCTGGATGCTCTGCAGGTAGTGGCGGGACTTCTCGTCCAGCCCCTTCTCGCGGTCCACCAGCAGCTCGGCATAGCCGACGATGTGCCGGAACGGCGCGCGCAGGTCGTGCGAGATCGAATAGGAGAAGCTCTCCAGCTCCTTGTTCGTCGCCTCCAGGCGGGTGGTCAGCTCCGCCCGCTCCTCGGCCCGCCGCAGCACGAGGTTCTGGATGGCGTTGCGGAAGCCGGCGGCGCTGTCCACCTCGGCCGGCGTCCATGGCAGGGCGCGCTGGCGCACCTGCTCACGCCACAGCTCGAACGACTTGCGCGGGTGCAGCCGGTTCGCGCCCGGCTCCATCGGCTTCTTCGGGTCGCCGCTCCAGTCGATGGTCCGCACCACCTCCGGCCGGAACCACAGGATGTAGTCCGAGTGCAGCTGCGAGATCGACACCGCCAGGAGGCCGCTGGCCCGCTCGGCGAAGGCGGCCGCCTCCGGCCACAGCTCGGCCATGCTGTCGACGGCGACGACGTCCTGCGCCTGGGCGCCCAGCCGCTGGACGATCCGCAGGATGTCGCGGTCCGGCGGCGCGCTGCCGGCCGACAGCACCTTGCCGTCGCGCACCACCGCCGCCCCGGCCGCCGCGGTCAGCCCGATCCACGGCGCGGAATTCTGCACCAGGCCGGCCTCGAAGTTGGGCGCCATGGCCAGCCTGGCGAGAAGCTCGGTCTCGACCTGTTTCAGCGCCAGCCGCTCGATCGTCCGGTCCGCCTGCTCGCGCGCCTCGATCTGCAGCGACAGCACCTGGCCGAGGATGTCGCAGGCCGTGCGGACCTGCGAATTGACGTGCCGCGCCTCTCGCGAGTGGCCGGAGATCAGGCCCCAAAGCCGCCCCTCGACCATCAGCGAGATCGACATCGACGAGCCGGTGCCCATGTTGCGCATGTACTCGAGGTGCACCGGCGAGACGCTGCGCAGCGCCGCCTGCGACATGTCGAGCGGCTTGCCGTCCACGGGGCTCAGCGCCGGCTCGATCGGCGATGGGGTGTAGTCGGCGCTGGCGATCAGCCGGATGCGGTTCTGGCGATAGAGCTCGCGGGCCTGGGCCGGGATGTCTGAGGCCGGGAACCGCTGCCCGCGGTACGACGGCAGCACGCCGTCGCCGTCCTCGGCCAGCACGGTGCCGTCGCCCTTCTCGTCGAAGGCGTAGAGCATCACCCGGTTGAAGCTGGTCAGCGCCCGCACCTCCGTCACGGCCGCCTGAGCGATGACCGGCAGGTCGTTGGCGTGGCCGATGGCGTCCAGGAACCGCCGCAGCCGCGGATAAAGTCCCTCCAGGGTCTCCGCTTCGGACGCCGGCGGCTGCTCGAATTCCAGAACCACGCCCTGCGCGGCGACATGTGCGAAGATCTGCTGCAGCGCATCGCCGACCATCACCGTGCGCAGGAACACCGGATCGTCCCCAGCCAGCCAACGCCGCAGCTCGCCGACCAGCACCGCCGCTTCCGGCCGGTGGGTCAGCGCCTCGCCGGTCTCCAGCGCCAGGCCGGTGATCTCGCGCAGGTTGGCGCTGGCCTGCAGCCGCACCAGCCGTTCGCGATCGACGACCAGCAGCGCCCCGTGCGGCTGGATGCCCCCCGGGATGCGGATCGGCTCGGCCGCGCAGTCGGCAAGGTTGAGCGCCGGCGGCCCTTTGGGAGACAGGGTCTCGCTCATCGGGTCAGCCAGCCTTCCAGCATCTGGAAGGTGCGGCGCGCGCCGTCCACCGTCCGCGCCGGGTCCGGCGCCTCGACCGCCAGCCAGCTCTTGAACCCGCGCCACATCTCGCCGGTGCGCGCGCCATAGGGGTCGAAATAGGTGAGGCCGCCCGGCGGCAGCCAGGCCGCCTCGGCGAGCTCTCGCGAGATCAACTGGCCGCCCAGCGTCGAGCCCTCCAGCACATAGATCGCTCCGGCCGCCGTCGCCTCGTCCGCCGCCAGCTCCGCCGCCGCCTCGCTGACCGGCAGCGCCGCGACCTCCGCCCCGGTCAGGCCGAGCGCCGACAGGTCCCGCCGCAGATGCGGCAGGCGCCCACGCTCGGCGTGGAATTCGGCGATGCGCGGACGTTGGCGGATCGCCGCCTCCCAGGTGACGTGGAATCCGTGGAAGCGTTCGAGCACGCCCTGGAACCGCCGTCTGTCGAGAGGCCGACGCAACAGGTCCAGCCGCGCCTCGAGCGAGCGGTGGGCGTCCGCCGTCGCCACACGCAGATGAGCCGCGAGATCGGATTGTGCGGAGGTCAAACGATCAGCCGAGGCGTGCAGCATTACAGGCGGAACACTCTCTGTTCAGCCCCCCCGACGCGGGGCAAGGAACACGACCTCGCGCGGTGACGCAAGCGTCGAGAGGGCCCACAGGCGTCCGCCCGGTCCCGTCCTAGCGCTCAACGCCCGGTTTTCTCAAGAGTTCAAGCTTCGCCGTTGTTTTTCTACGGATCCGCGTAGCCGACGACCGAAAAGCTGAGCCGTCCGTCGTTCGGATCGCTGGCGAAGCCGAGACCGCCGCGCACCGTCCCGCGGGCCGGAACATAGGGGAAGGTGACGCTGCGTTCCTCGACGCCGGCGGCGCTCTCAAGGCGTCCTTCGATCTCGACGTCGGCGGCGGTCTGGAAGCTGGCGTTGCGCACCGCGATCTCGACGACGTGACCGGCGACGCCCGGCGTCACCCGCCCGGTCTGGACACTCAGGTCCGGCGGCGCGTCGCTGGCGATCATCGCCTCCATCACCGAGGCCCCGATCACCCCGAGCGTCAGGACGAGGCCAATTCCGCCCGCCACCCATTCGGCGACCGGGGTCCGCTGGAAGATCGTCGTGGGTTTGACGGGCGGTTTGGGGGCGGGTTTTCTCGGCATGACCTCAGACCAGCAGACGCGCCGCCGCGGCGCCCAGCGCGGCTGGGAAACTCAGCACCACCGTCGCCCGCACGCCTTCGACGAATCCGACGTCGTCCAGCCGCCCGAACGTCCACAGGATGTAGACGCTGACGGCCACTGCGATGCCGTAGCCGGCCAGGGTGTGATGCAGGAAGGCGCCCACGTGCCCTTCGTTGGCGTGCTGGCCCGCGAACCCGACCGTATAGACCAGGGCGTGCAGCAGCAGCAGCGAGGCGGCGATCGTCGCCACCGCGTGCGCCGCGCTCATCTTGTAGCCGATCAGCACCATCTCCTCGGTCGGCGCGACGTTGAACGCCAGGAACAGCGCGCCGGCCGCCATCAGGAACAGCTGGCCGAGGTAGCCGGCCCGCTGCTCGCGCGCATTCTCGGCCTTGCCGTTCTCGCTGAGCTGCTTGTTGGCGACGATGGCCCCGATGCTGGCCGGCGCGCCCTGGATGGCGATCTTGCCCATGATCTCCCGGGCCGGCATGTCCGGGGTCAGCAGGCCGAACAGCGTCAGCAGCGCCGCCGCCGTGACGAACCCGACCGCGAGGGCTGCGAAGGCGTCGAGCAGGTCGTCGGCCAGCCCGTCGGACTGCCGGAAACCGGCGAACATCGACAGGCCGAACACGCAGGTCGCCGTCACCGCCACGAACAGCGCCAGTCGGCCGCGGTCGACGAAGAAGCCGAGCTCCCACATCTCCATGGTCATGATCAGCGGGAAGCTGAAGATGATCGCCCCCGCCGTCGCCCGGGCGAGGCCGCGGCCATAGCTTTCCATGGGGGTGACGCTCG
>NZ_JBIIGK010000207.1:0-4112 GCF_044236515.1 Phenylobacterium sp. | reverse complement strand
CCGGGTGACGGCCGCCCGAGGTCTTGCCTTCACCGCCGCCGTGCGGGTGATCGACCGGGTTCATGGCGACGCCGCGGACGTGCGGGCGACGGCCCTTGTGACGGTTGCGGCCGGCCTTACCCATGACCTCGTTCATGTGGTCCTGGTTGGAGACCGCACCGACGGTGGCCATGCAGCTGTCCGGCACCATGCGCAGTTCGCCCGAGTTCAGGCGGATCTGGGCGTAGCCGGCGTCGCGGCCGACCAGCTGGGCGTAGGCGCCAGCCGAGCGGGCGATCTGACCGCCCTTCAGCGGCTTCAGCTCGACGTTATGGATGATCGTACCGATCGGCATGCCGCGCAGCGGCATGGCGTTGCCCGGCTTCACGTCGGCCTTTTCGGCGGCGATCACCTGGTCGCCGGCCTTCAGGCGCTGCGGGGCCAGGATGTAGGCCAGTTCGCCGTCGGCGTACTTGATCAGGGCGATGAAGGCCGACCGGTTCGGGTCGTACTCCAGGCGCTCGACCGTCGCGGCGACGTCGAACTTGCGACGCTTGAAGTCCACCTTGCGGTACAGGCGCTTGGCGCCGCCGCCGCGGAAGCGGACGGCGATGCGTCCGCCGCCGCCACGGCCGCCGGTCTTGGTCAGGCCCTCGACGAGGGACTTCTCCGGGCGGCCCTTGTGGAGCTCGGACCTGTCCACCAGAACCAGCTGGCGCCGGCCGGGGGACGTCGGGTTGTATTGCTTCAAGGCCATCGGATCAGAGCCCCGTGGTGATGTCGATGGACTGGCCCTCGGCCAGGGTCACGACAGCTTTCTTGACGTCGGAACGACGGCCTTCGATGCCGCGGAAGCGCTTGGTCTTGCCCTTCACGTTGAGGGTGTTGACCTTGGTCACGTTGACCTTGAACAGCGCCTCGACCGCCGAAGCGATCTCGTCCTTCGAGGCGTCGGCGGCCACGCGGAAGACGACCTTGTTCTGCTCCGAGAGCAGGGTGGCCTTCTCGGTGATCACCGGCGACAGGATGGTGTCGTAGTGACGAACGGTGGGTTGCTCGGCCATTACGCGGCCTCCTTAGCCTGGAAGCGCGCGTTGATCGCTTCGACCGCGTCCTTGGTGAGGACGAGGGTGCGGCGACGCAGCACGTCGTAGACGTTCAGGCCGGCGTTCGGCAGCACATCCACGTTCGGGATGTTGCGGGCCGCCAGGCCGAAGTTCTTGTCCACCTCGGCTCCGGCGATGACCAGGGCGTGGGTGACGCCGATCTTGCCGAGCTGCTCGCGCAGGGCGGCCGTCTTGGCTTCCTGCACCGACAGCGAGTCGAGGACGATCAGCGAGCCATCCTTGGCCTTGGCCGACAGCGCGTGGCGCAGGGCCAGGGCGCGGACCTTCTTGGGCAGGTCGAAGGCATGGCTGCGGACCACGGGACCGTGGGCCTTGGCGCCGCCGACGAACTGGGCCGCACGGCGCGAACCGTGACGGGCGCCGCCGGTGCCCTTCTGCTTGTACATCTTCTTCGAGGTCCGGGAGACCTCGTTGCGGACCTGGATCTTGTGGTTGCCCGAGCGGCGCTTGGCCAGCTGCCAAGTGACGACGCGTTGCAGGATGTCGCCGCGGATCTCTTCGATGCCGAAGATCTCGTCGGCCAGCTCGATCGAGCCGCCCTTCCCGCCGTCGAGCTTGATGACGTCGAGTTTCATTACGCTTGATCCCCAGCTTCCGGAGCCTCGGCCGCAGCCTCGGTCACCGCGGCTTCTTCAGCCGGAGCCTCTTCCGCCGCGGCCTGGGCCGGAGCCGGCTGCTCGCCCGACTTGCGGAACGCGCCCGGCTTCGGGGCGTCGGCCGGCAGAGCCGACTTCACCGCGTCGCGGATCTTCACGAACGTGCCCTCGGTGCCCGGGACGGCGCCCTTCACCAGGATCAGGTTCCGCTCGGTGTCGACCCGCCAGATGGTCAGGTTGAGCGTGGTGACGGTTTCCTGGCCGAGATGGCCAGCCATCTTCTTGCCCGGGAAAGTCCGGCCCGGGTCCTGGCGGTTACCGGTCGAACCGTGCGAGCGGTGCGAGACCGACACGCCGTGGGTCGCCCGCAGGCCGCCGAAGTTCCAGCGCTTCATGGCGCCGGCGAAGCCCTTACCGACGGTGACGCCGGTGATGTCGACCTTCTGCCCCGGAAGGAAGTGGTCGGCGGTCAGTTCCGCGCCCACGTCGATCAGGTTGTCTTCCGACACCCGGAACTCGGCCACGGTGCGCTTCGGCTCGACTTCGCCCTTGGCGAAGTGACCACGCAGGGCCTTGGAGGTGTTCTTGGCCTTCTTCGCGCCAGCACCGAGCTGGAGCGCGACGTAGCCGTCCTTGTCCTTCGTGCGCTGGGCGACGACCTGGCAGCCTTCGAGGCTGAGCACGGTCACCGGGACATGAACGCCGGCTTCATCGAAGAAGCGGGCCATACCCAGCTTTTTGGCGATCACGCCGGTTCGCATCGGACCGATCCCCTTAGAGCTTGATCTCGACGTCCACGCCGGCGGACAGGTCGAGCTTCATGAGCGCGTCCACGGTCTGCGGGGTGGGGTCGACGATGTCGAGCACGCGCTTGTGCGTGCGGATCTCGAACTGCTCGCGCGACTTCTTGTCGACGTGCGGCGAGCGGTTGACGGTGAATTTTTCGATGCGCGTCGGCAGCGGGATAGGCCCGCGCACGGTGGCGCCGGTCCGCTTGGCGGTGTTGACGATCTCGCGCGTGGAATGGTCCAGCACGCGGTGGTCGAACGCCTTCAGGCGGATGCGGATGTTCTGACGATCCATATCGCTCTTTTCGTTCCCTACAGACGGCGGCCCGCCCGCGTGATCTCGACCATTTCAAAGACCAACCCGAACTCTCGATGAGAGCCCGTACGCGTAAGTCCGCTACAAACGACTTAGGCCCGCGCGAAATCTGCGAGGGCCCCTCCCGAAACGCTAAATTTTAGCACTGTCTCAGGTTCGTTCCGCGGGCCGCGTCTGCGCCGAAGCGCACAGCCGGTCCAACAGGAGGCGCGGTAATACCTATCCGACTCGGCTTCGTCAAGCCGGCCGCGGCCCCTCTCAGCGTCCGACCGACACCTGGCCGGACCCGATCACCGAACGGGCGACCTCGCCCCGCACACGGCGGACGCGGATGTCGCCGGAGCCGGCGACGCGGGCCCGGAGGCTGTCGGCCTCGCCCTCGTAGACGACGTCGCCGGAGCCGGCCACCGAAGCGCTGAGAGCCGTGGCGCGGCCGCCGGCGATCCGCACCTCGCCCGAGCCGGCAAGGGAGATGTCGACCGGACCCGAGGCGGAGGCCGCGACGATGTCCCCCGAGCCGGCGAGGTCGAGCTTGAGGCCGGAGGCGACCGCGCGCAGGCTGACGTCGCCGGCGCCCGCCAGGCGGATGCGCGCCGAGCCGGCGGAGCCCGCCAGGGTGTCTCCCGAGCCGGCCTGGTTGAGCTTCAGATCCCCGCGGACGTTGGCCAGCGTCCAGTCGCCGCAGCCGCCGTGGGCGAGGTCGACGCTGGCGGCGCGGCCGACGACGCCGAACACCGCGCCGCTGGCCTCGACCTTCACGTCCATCGGCGTGCGGATCACGACCTGCGGCAACTGGGCGACGGGCACCTGGCCGTGACCGCGGACGTGGACGCGGGCGCTGCCCCCCTCCCCCCGGCAGCCGCCGATACGGGCGCCGAGGCGGCCGTCGACGAGGGTGACGTTGCGCTCCTGGCGGATCCGGATCGGCAGGTCGGGATTGGCGCGGACCACCTCGACGAGGATGTCGGAGCGGCTCTCGGGGATGACAGTGACGCGGGCCGCCGCATCGCGGATCTTGACCTCGGCGGCCTGGGCGACGCCGCCGGCGGCGAGGGCGCAGGTCCCGATCAGAGCTGAAACGGCGAGGCGCATGGTCTTCGTCTCCTGTCCCTTGACGGTGACGCTAGGCCGGTCGCGGCGTAAGGGCAGCTTAATTCGAGGTCATGACATGCCGGACAGGCGCGCAAAGGAAAAGGGCCGCCGGGGGTGTCCCGGCGGCCCTTGCCTTGGTCTCGAGTGAGCGGTGAGGCTTACTCGACGATCTTCGAGACGACGCCCGCGCCGACCGTACGGCCGCCTTCGCGGA
>NZ_JBIIGK010000206.1:0-4169 GCF_044236515.1 Phenylobacterium sp. | reverse complement strand
GGGTTCTGGGCGGCGGCGGGGGTGGCGAGCAGCAGGGCGACGGCGGTGGCCGCCAGGAGCGTGGATCGCATGAAGGGGCGTTCCTGATCTGATGTCCGGCGGCGTCACATGCGCCGCGTATGGGACAATGGGACACGCCGACGGTACGGCGCGTCAAGGCCGTCGCGGCTCAACCTGGACGTCGGTCCCCTCCTCCCCTTCGCGAGGAGGAACAGGATCAGCAGAGGCGCTCGACCTCTTCGACGCCGCTGGTGGTCACGTCGAGGTCGGTGACGAGGCCGTTCGACAGGGAATAGACCCAGCCGTGCACGGACAGCGACTGGCCGCGCGCCCAGGCGTCCTGGACGAAGACGTCGGAGGCGACGTTGCGGACCTGGCGGACGACGTTGAGTTCGACCAGCCGGTCCCAGCGAGCACGATCGTCCTTGATCTCGCCGAGCTCGTGGCGATGGTCGCGGTGGACCTCGCGGATGGGGTGCAGCCAATGGTCGACCAGGCCCTGGCGCTTGCCGTCCACCGCCGCGGCGACGCCGCCGCAGCCGTAGTGGCCGACGACCAGGATGTGCTTCACCTTCAGGACGTCGACAGCGAACTGGAGCACGCTGAGGTAGTTGGCGTCCTGCGGCGGGGCGAGGTTGGCGACGTTGCGGTGGACGAACAGCTCGCCGGGATCGAGGTCGACGATCTCGTTGGCAGGCACGCGGCTGTCCGAGCAGCCGATCCAGAGATACTCGGGCGCCTGCTGGCCTTCGAGGCGCTTGAAGAAGCCAGGGTCCGCGGAAACCTTGCGTTCCGCCCAGCGCCGGTTGTTCGCCTTCAGGTCCTCGAGCATGCGCATCCTCAAGTTTGCGAGGGGGCATTAAGCGCGGCGGCGGTCGGCGGCAAGTCCCCGCCTGGAAGCGGGATGGGCGAGGAAGGGGTCGGGTCGCTTGATCCGGGCGAGGTCCCTGAGCCGCCGGTCCGGCTCCTGCGGATGCCGCAGGCCCCCTCGCCGCTCGATGTATAGTCGAGGTTCCCCCCGCGGGAGGTGACGGCTTGTCTCAGGGGCGGGTTTAAGGGTGCGGCACGTTGGCCCGCCGGTCGCCCGTGATCAGGACCGCAGCAGCTCCGCCACGGCCGCCGCGACCTGGGTGACGTCGTAGGGCTTGCGGATCACCGGGGCGTCGAAGCCGCCCGGCGCGCCGCCGGCCTCGCCATAGCCGGTGGCGAAGACGAAAGGCACCTTGCGGCGGCTGAGCGCCTCGGCCACCGGCGTCACCGACCGGCCGTTGAGGTTGGCGTCGAGCACCGCCGCGTCGATCGGCCGATCGAGCAGGGCCATGGCCTCTTCCAGCTCGTAGGCCGGACCGATCACCTCGGCGCCTGCTTCGGACAGGCCGGTCTCCAGCTCCAAGGCCAACAGCACAGCGTCCTCGACGATCAGCACGCGGGCGCCTTTCAGATCAGCGCCGCGGCTCGAGGTGATGACGGTTTCGACGGCGCGGGCGGCGGGCGCCTCCGGCACGGTCTCCGGGCGCGGAGCCACGGCCTGAGCGCCCGCCCGCAGCCGCGCCTGGACGCCGGCCGGCCGGTAGTCGACCTCGGCCCCGCCGTTGAGTTCGCGGCCCGTGACCTGGTCGAGCAGGGTCGAGCCGAAGCCGCGCCGTGCGGGCGGCACGACACGGGGGCCGCCGGTCTCCGTCCAGACCAGTTCAAAGCCGCCGTCGGTACGCCGGCTCCAGCGGATCTCGACATGGCCATGGTCGCTGGACAGGGCGCCGAATTTCACGGCGTTGGCGCCCAGCTCGTGCAGGGCCAGCGACAGGGCGTTGGCGGCCCGCGGCGTCAGGAACAGCTCGGGGCCTTCCCAGCGGGTCTGGCCGGGCGCCAGGGCGCCGAGTTCGGCCGACACCAGGTGGTCGATCGCGGCGCCGCGCCAGCGGGCGGCGGTCAGGAGCTCGTTCGCCGAGCCCATCGCCTTCAGGCGGCCGCTGAAGTTTGCGAGGAAGCTTTCAAGGGAGGTCGTCCGCTTGGCGGTCTGCTGCGCCAGGGCCTGGACGGTGGCCAGCATGTTCTTCACCCGGTGGTCGAGCTCGGCCATCAGGGTGTGGCGCTGGTCTTCCTCGTGCTTGCGCTGGGTGATGTCCTCGACAAGGCCGGTGACGCAGGCCGGCCGGCCGTTGCTGTCGCGGCTGACCACCGCGGAAATGCGGACCCAGATGGTGCGTCCGTCGTCGGGGCGGATCTGGCGGAACTCCGCCTCCCAGGCGCCGTCCGACTCCAGGCCGAGGGCGCGCTCGCGAAGATAGCGGTCGCGGTCCTCCGGGTGGATGTGTCGGTCCATGACCCGGCCGCCTTCGGCCCCGACCTCGCCGGCGGGCACGCCGGTGATGGCGGCCATGTGCTGAGACACAACGAAGGTGTCGCGGGCGATGTCCCACTCGAATTCACCAAGGCCGGCGGCCTTGATCGCGAGTTCCAGCCCGTGCCGGTTCACTGTGACGCCACCTCCTGGTGAGAGCCGGTGAACTTCGAACATAGGGCGAGCCGTCGGCCGGCGCGATAGGAACCGGCGGTTTTCCTCAGGCGTTTCGCCCGCCGGAGGGGAGAGAAAGCTCTGCTTTGCCCGCAAGGCGGAACCCGGCTAGCATGTCCGGCGTTCAAAGCAGCGCTTACCGGCGCGTCCGCCCGTTCGTCCTGCGCCAGGCCATTCTTCGGAGACTTCCCCATGCCCGTGAACGCTCCCTCCACCGAGAACGGCGCCCTGAGCGGTGACACCAACAAGCGCCTGTCCGCCGACGCCCAGCGCACCTTCGCCGACGCCCGCGCGCGCATCGAGCAGGTCGTGCAGGAAGGCCTCGAACAGCTCCGGTCGCATTCGCGCACCTATGCCGACAGCGCCGGCCAGCAGCTCGATGTCGCCCAGCAGTACGTGAGCGAGCGGGTCAAGGAGCGTCCCCTGGCCGCCACCGGCGCGGCGCTCGGCGTCGGCGTGCTTATTGGTCTGCTGCTGTCGTCGCGGCGTTGAACTTCAAGCGGATCCTGAACCTGATTGTCGCCGCCGCCGCCATCGCGGCGGCGGGCGTCGTTTGCGTGGTCGCCGCCGCCTTCGCCCTCTACGCCTTCGCCAAGGATTACGTGGGACCGGCCTGGGCCGCGGCCATCGTCGCCGGGGTGGTCGCTCTGTTCGCGGTGATCGTCGCGATGCTGGCCGGCCGCAAGGGCCGGCCGCCCCCGCACAAGCCCGAAGAGGCCGGCATGGCCGGCAGGCTGATCGAACTGGCCCGCGAGCGCCCGATCGTCGCCGCCGGCGCCGCGGTCGCCGGCGCGATCCTGCTGAGCCGCAACCCGAAGATCGTCACCACCATCCTGTCGGCGGCGATCGCCGGCCGAGCGGCCTCCAAGCCCGCCGACAAGCGGCGCTGACCGCAACAGACCGACACGATCCGTGTTTGGCCGCGCCTTTCGGCGCATGGCATAGCCGCGCACAATCGAGGGTTCCCGGCCGATAGGGGTCGCCGCATGCCAATTCCGTTCATCGACCTGCAGGCCCAGCGCCAGCGCCTCGGCCCGGCCCTGGAAGAGGCGGTGCTGAAGGTCGTCCGCTCCGGCGCCTACATCATGGGGCCGGAGATCACCGAGCTGGAACAGGCTCTCGCCGACTTCGGCGAGGCCCCGCACGTGCTGTCGTGCGCCTCGGGCACCGACGCCCTGGTCCTGCCGCTGATGGCCTGGGGGATCGGGCCGGGAGATGCGGTGTTCTGCCCCTCCTTCACCTTCGCGGCGACGGCGGAAGCGGCGGTGCTGGTCGGCGCCTCGCCGGTGTTCGTCGACATCCTGCCGGACACCTACAACATCGATCCGGCCAGCCTGGAAGCCGCCATCGCGGCGGTGACGGCGAGGGGCGAGCTGAAGCCCCGGGCGATCATCGCCGTGGACCTGTTCGGCCAGCCCGCCGACTATCCGGCCCTGCGCGCGATCGCCGACGCCCATGGCCTGAAGCTGATCGCCGACTCGGCGCAGGGGTTCGGCTGCACGCTCAACGGCAAGCACCCAATCCATTGGGCGGACGTGGCCACCACCTCGTTCTTCCCGGCCAAGCCGCTCGGCGCCTATGGCGACGGCGGGGCGGTGCTGAGCAAGGACGCGCGCCTGCACGACCTGCTGGTCAGCATCCGGGTCCACGGCCA
>NZ_JBIIGK010000070.1:0-15346 GCF_044236515.1 Phenylobacterium sp. | reverse complement strand
TCTCGGCCTGACGGTCGCCGCCGACAAGCCGGACAGCCAGGACATCTGCTTCGTGCCGGAGGGGCGCTACACCACCCTCATCGACAGGTTGCGCCCGCACGGGGCCGAACCCGGAGACATCGTCCACCTCGACGGCCGCGTTCTCGGCCGCCATGACGGCGTCACCCGCTACACCATCGGCCAGCGACGCGGCCTCAATGTCGCGGTCGGCGATCCGCTGTTCGTGGTCCGCATCGAGGCCGACGCCCGCCAGGTGATCGTCGGCCCGCGCGAGGCGCTGCTGACGCGCGCCCTGACCCTGAAAGAGGACAACTGGATCGGCGACCTGCCGAGCCTCGCCGCCGCCTGCGACGCTGGCCGCCCGGTCCTCGCCCGCGTCCGCTCGACCCGCGAGCCGGCGGCCGCCCGCCTCGCTCTGGTCGACGGCCAGCCCGGCCTCGTCTTCGACGCGCCGGAGGAGGGCGTCGCCCCCGGCCAGGCCTGCGTCCTCTATGCGCCGGAAGCTCCGACCCGCGTCCTCGGCGGCGGTTTCATCGCCGGCACGGTGCGGGCCGGGGACTGACCGGGCGCTTCCGCTCCGCGCCGGCGATCCATACATTTTCGGGATGAGCCAGGATCCCGTCGTCATCTGCAGCTACGCGCGCACGCCGATCGGCGCCTTCCAGGGCGCACTTGGCGCCGTCAAGGCGACCGCGCTCGGCGCCACCGCCGTCCGCGCCGCCGTCGAGCGTGCTCGGTCGCCTTCCGAGGCGGTCGACCAGATCCTGATGGGCTGCGTGCTGCCCGCCGGGCTTGGTCAGGCGCCGGCCCGTCAGGCGGCCCTCGGCGGCGGGCTGCCCGCCTCGGTCCAGGCGACGACCGTCAACAAGATGTGCGGCTCGGGCCTCCAGGCGGCGATCCTGGCGCACGACGCCCTGGCCGCCGGGTCCGCCGACCTCGTCGTCGCCGGCGGCATGGAAAGCATGACCGGCGCGCCCTTCCTGTCGAAGGCGCACCGCGGCGGCGCCCGCATCGGCCACGATACGCTCTACGACCACATGTACCTCGACGGCCTGGAGGACGCCTACGAGCCTGGCCGGCTGATGGGGGCCTTCGCCGAGGACACCGCCCGGTCCCTGCAGTTCACCCGGGAGGCGATGGACGCCTATGCGATCGGCTCCCTGGAACGGGCGAGAGCCGCCGCCGCCTCGGGCGCCTTCGCGCGCGAGATCGTCCCCATCGAGGTCTCGACCCGCAAGGGCGTGGCCCGCGTCGAGTCCGACGAGCAGCCGGCCAAGGCCGACCCGGCCCGCATTCCGACGCTGAAGCCCGCCTTCGCCGCCGACGGCGCGATCACCGCCGCCAACTCCAGCTCGATCTCCGATGGCGCCGCCGCCCTGGTCCTGGCGCGGGAAAGCGTCGCCCGGCGGCTGGAGATGCCCATCGTCGCCCGTGTCGCCGCCCACGCCGCCCACGCCCACGCGCCCGCCCTGTTCACCACCGCCCCGGTCCCCGCCGTCCGCCGGGCCCTCGACCGCGCCGGCTGGTCGGTCGCCGACGTCGACCTCTTCGAGATCAACGAGGCCTTCGCGGTCGTCGCCATGATCGCCGAGCGCGAGCTCGACCTCGACCGCGCGCGCCTCAACGTCAACGGCGGCGCCTGCGCGCTCGGCCATCCGATCGGCGCGTCCGGCGCCCGCATCCTCGCCACCCTGCTGGCCGCCCTGCAGGGGCGAGGCGGGCGGCGCGGCGTCGCTTCGCTCTGCATCGGCGGCGGCGAGGCGGTGGCGATGGCGGTGGAGATGGCCTGACGCGGATCGAACCGCCGCCTGGCGGGTTCCGAACCTCCGAGGAGAGATCGGCATGAGCGAGCTTCGCAACGACACCGAAGGCCAGCGCTACGAGATGGACGAGGCGGGCCAGACCTCCTGGGCCGACTACAGCCTGCGCGAGGGCCGGCTCTACATCCTGCACGTCGAGAGCCCGCCGGCCCTGCGCGGCACCGGGGCCGCCGGCCGGCTGATGGCCGCCCTGGCCGAGGACGCCAAGGTCCGCGACCTGAAGATCACGCCGGTCTGCGGCTACGCCGCCGCCTGGCTGCGCCGCAGCCACACGTACCGGGACTTGCTGGCCTAGGCCCTCGCCCGCAAGGGGGAGGCATATTCATGGTCAAGTTTCGGGGTTAACCGACCCCGCCGCGGCGGCGGGTCCCAGCCCAGGACCCGCCGTCGCCCGACAGCCTCAGCTGCGGGCGACGATGGCCTCGAGGGTCTGGACGCGGGCCTCGCAATCCTCGACCAGCCGGCGGGCCATGTCCCGCACGCCCGGCGGATAGGCGTCGCCGCCTTCCGCGATTTCCGCGGCCAGCTGTTCCACGTCCACCAGCGCCTGGTTCAGGCTGCGGATGTGGTCTTTGGCCAGGGTCTTGGCCTCCGCCTGCAGGCGGCGGACCCGCTGCGCGACGGTTTCGGTTTTCAGCGCCGAAGTCTTCAGATCGTTGTCGGCGACTACGCTCAGAGACGGTGACATTCGAACCTACCTCAACAATCCCCACCCAGGTCTTGGCCGCCCCGTCGATCCCCATCGGATGACTGAAAAGGCGTCGTGGCCTGCTGGGTCTGCTTACGCCTTTAGACAGCACAGGTTCCCTGTCGGCAGCATGAACGGCGCCGGTTAAGACTCTTGTTGGGCGAAGTGGGGATTTACGGTCACGGTAGGGCTCCGCGGCCCACCCAAAAGATGGAAAATGGATCCAATGGCCACCCTCGTGTTCGGCATGAACCAGTCCCTCGACGGCTATGTCGACCACGACGCCTTCGCGCCCGATCCGGTCCTGTTCCGCCACTTCGTCGCCGACGTCGCGGGCCTGACCGGCAGCCTCTATGGCCGCCGCATCTACGAGATCATGCGCTATTGGGACGAGGACAACCCGGACTGGGACGCCGACGAGCGCGCCTTCGCCGTCGCCTGGCGCGCGCAGCCGAAGTGGGTCGCCTCCCGCACCCTGACGACCGTCGGCCCCAACGCCACCGTCCTTGGTCCCGACCTCGCCGCCGAGGTCCGCCGCCTGAAGACCGGTCATGAGGGCCGGATCGCCGTCGCCGGCACGCTGCTGGCCGACAGCCTCGGCCAGCTCGGCCTGATCGACGAATACCAGCTCTACGTCCATCCGGTGGTGCTCGGCGGCGGCAAGCCGCTGTTCGCCGGCCCGCGACCGCCGCTGCGCCTCACCGCCCATGATCGCATCGGCGAAAACGCCATCCGCCTGACCCTGGTCCCGGCCTAGGCTCTCAAAAGCCACCGGCGGGAACCAAACCGCTACAGTGGCGCTTGGAGTTCACCGCGGGGGTGCATGGTCTTCAGGGGCAGATCACATACGGTTCGCGCCGTCCTGGCGCTCTTCGCCGTCTGCCTCGTCGTGCCCGCGACTCTGGCGATCGGCGCCATGGTCACCTGGAACGTCCTCGAGGTGCGCCGCGCCAAGGAAGCCGAGCTCCTGGCCCTGGCCCGCTCGGCCTCGATGACCGTCGACCTCCGGGTCAGCCATCTCGCCACCCTGGCCGACGCCGTCGCCACGTCCGACCCCGTCCGGGGCGGCGACTGGGCCGCGGCCCGCGCGCGCATCGCCCGCCTGGCCCTTGGCCCCGCTCTGTGGGTGGCGATCAGCGACGGCCAGGGCCGGCGGCTGCTCAACACCAACCCGGCCGCGCCGGCGACGCCCCCCGCCGCCCGCCTGCCGCGCCCGCCCGACGTCGCCCAGGCGGCCCGCACCCTCCGCCCGGTGACCAGCGACCTCTTCCTCGGCTGGAGCACCGGCCGCCAGGTGGTCGCCGTCAGCCAGGGGGTCCGCGGCCGCACCGACCAGGCGGTGGTCACCGTCGTCGCCGATCCCGGCGGCCTGCTGCCCCGCGCCGACGAGGTCTCCGCCCCGCCGGACGCCACCGTCACTGTCGTCGACCGCCGCTACCGGGTCATCGCCCGCAGCCGCAACCACGGCCGCTGGCAGGGGACCAGCGCCACGCCGCAGATGATCTCCGCCATGCGCCGCAGCAGCGACGGCGTCGTCGCCAGCCGCTCCCTCGACGGCGACCGCACCATCGTCGCCTATACCCGCTCGCCCGTGACCGGCTGGACCACGATGGTCGTCGTGCCCCAGCGGGCGATCCTGACGCCGGTGATGCTCAACGGGGCGGCGCTCGCCATCCTGGCCCTGGCGCTCCTGGCTCTCGGCATCGGCCTGTCGCGGCTCTTCGGCGCCGCCCTGATCCGCGACCTGCATCGGCTCGAGGCCGACGCCGCCGAGCTCGGCCATGGCCGCCCCGTCGCGCGCCGCCGCACGGGGATCGAGAACATCGACCGCGTCCAGGCCGCCCTCGCCGACGCCTCCCGCGAGCTCGAGGTCCGCGGCTCGCGGCAGGAGCTGATGATCAACGAGCTGAACCACCGGGTGAAGAACACCCTGGCCACCGTCCAGTCGCTGGCCCTGCAGACCTTCCGCAGCCCCGGCGCCGAGGCCCCCGCCAAGTTCGACAAGCGGCTCGCCGCCCTGGCCGACGCCCACGACCTCCTCACCCAGTCCTCCTGGCGGCCGGTCGACATCCGCGCCGTCGTCGAGCGCTGCGCCAAGGCGGCCGGCGACAGCCTGCGCTGGTCCGGCCCGCCCGCCATCCTGCCGGCCCAGACCGCCGTGGCGCTGTGCATGTGCCTGCACGAGCTGCTGACCAACGCCATGAAGTACGGCTCCCTGTCGACGCCCGGCGGCGAGGTCCGCATCAGCTGGACCCGCGACGGCGACGGCGAGATCGACCTGCTGTGGCAGGAGGCCGGCGGCCCGCCGGTCGGCGCGCCCGAGCGCCAAGGCTTCGGCACCCGCCTCATCGACCGCCTGTCCCGGGCCGAGATGGGCGGCGAGATCAGCCGCGACTACGCCGCCGACGGCCTGCGCGTGCGCCTGCGCATCGCCCCCTCCGACGCCGACCGCTGGAGCAACGACTTCCGCTGAGGCCGTCCAAACTATCATTTGGCGCCCACCTCTCGGCATCGTGTCGCGTCGCCTGGCGAGCGCAGGGCTAGGCTTTCCCCGTTGCCCCGGTCCTCGGCCTCCCGACAGGCCGCCCCGAACGAGGACCCATCAACGAGCCCCTAGAGCGAGGCGCCCCGTCCCCGGCGCCTCGCTCGTCTTGGCCGAACGAGGCGTGCGATGGCGTCTGAAACCCTTGGCCAAACCCTGGAGCGGCCGGCGACGGCCCCTGATCCCGACCGGCTGAACGCCTTCATGGGCAAGATGGTCGGCGACATGGGCGCGGCCATGTCGGCCGCCCTCGTCGTGCTCGGCGACCACCTCGGGCTCTACAAGCGGCTGGCGGCCCATGGCCCGGCCACCTCCGTCGAGCTCGCCGAGGCGACCGGCCTTAACGAGCGGCTGATCCGCGAGTGGCTCGCCGCCCAGGCCTGCGCCGGCTACGTCGACTACGACGCGGCGTCGCGCCGCTTCCGGCTGTCCCCCGAACAGGCGATGGTCTTCGCCGACGAGGAAAGCCCGGTGTTCATGGCCGGCGGCTTCGAGATCCTCGCCGCCGCCTTCAAGGACGAGCCCAAGGTCGAAAAGGCCTTCCGCTCCGGCGCCGGCCTCGGCTGGCACGAACACGACGTCTGCCTGTTCCGCGGCACGGAGCGGTTCTTCCGGCCCGGCTACAACGCCAACCTGGTCGACGCCTGGATCCCCGCCCTCGACGGGGTCGAGGCGCGGCTGCGCGACGGCGCCGACGTCGCCGACATCGGCTGCGGCCACGGCGCCTCGACCATCCTGATGGCGCAGGCCTATCCGAACTCGCGCTTCCACGGTTTCGACTACCACGCCCCGTCGATCGAGCGGGCCCGCGACGCCGCCGCCGCGGCCGGCGTCTCCGACCGCGTCCGCTTCGAGACCGCCACCGCCCAGGACTATCCGGGCCGGGACTACGACCTCGCCTGCATCTTCGACGCCCTGCACGACATGGGCGACCCGGCCGGCGCCGCCCACCACATCCGCCGCAGCCTCAAGCCCGACGGGACCTGGCTGCTGGTCGAGCCGTTCGCCGGCGACGACCTCGCCGACAACCTCAACCCCGTGGGCCGCATCTTCTATTCGGCCTCGACGATGATCTGCACCCCCGCCTCCCAGAGCCAGGAGGTCGGCCTCGCCCTCGGCGCCCAGGCCGGCGAGGCCCGCCTGCGCGAGGTCGTCGAATCCGCCGGCTTCACCCGCTTCCGCCGCGCCACCGAGACGCCCTTCAACCTGGTGTTCGAGGTCCGTCCGTGAGGGCAGGGGACATGCCGGGTGGGGACCTCCACATGCGCTTGACGCCCCGCCCCGGTTTCCGTCTCCCTATCCCGGTCGGGGAGCCTTGAGAGAGGACACGCCATGACCCGTCACCGCCGCCGCCACGCCGGGCCGGTCCCGCTCGCCGCGATTTGCCTCACCCTCGCCGCCCTCGCCCCCGGCCCCGCTCAGGCCCAGGAAGGCGGCCGCCCGCTCTCCGCCGCCCTGACCGGCGCGGCCGAAGCGCCGAACCCCGGCGACCCCGACGGGACCGGCTCGGCCAGCCTGCGGGTCAACCTCGGCCAGAGCCAGATCTGCTACGAGCTGCAGGTCGCCGGCATCGCCCCGGCCACCATGGCCCACATCCACAAGGCCCCGCCGGGCCAGGCCGGGCCGGTGGTCGTCCCGCTGACCGCGCCCGCCGACGGCAAGAGCGCCGCCTGCGCGACGGCCGCCGCCGACCTCGTGAAGGACATCCTGCAGAACCCGGCCGCCTACTACGTCAACGTCCACAACGCCGACTTCCCCCCCGGCGCCATCCGCGGCCAACTCGGCAAGTAGGTCGGCGCTCAGTCGCGCGCGACAGCGGGCGTGCTCTAGTACCAAGTGCCCTTCTTCAGGCAGGCGCTGTAGCGGATGCTCGCCGTGTTGGTGCAGCGATCGGCGCCCAGTCCGCAGAGCGCCGTCGCCTCGTGCCACATCTGCTTGCAGTAAGCTTCGTTCGCGCCGGCCGCCCGCGCGGGCGTCGCCGGTCGGCTGGGGCTCCGCGCTCCGAGCAGGGCTTGCATCTCGGGGGAGGCGGCATAGTCGGCCGGCCGCTTGCCGCTGTTGTCGGTGGCGGTGCGGCTGGCGCCTTTCGCGATCAGCAGCTTGGCGATGTCGAGCCGGTTCCGCTCGGCCGCCACGTGCAGGAGGGTGCCGCCGTCGGTGTCCTTGGAGTTGACGCCGACGCAGTCGTCGAGGAGCGCGGCCAGCTCGTCCGGCTGGTTGTACCAGACCGCGTCGCGCGCTTGCAGCCGCGGCCGCGTGGCCGGCGTGCGGCCGTCGTTGGCCGGGTTGGCGTTGGCGGCCGCGCACGCCCCGTTGCTGGTCTTCGCAGGCGTCGCCGGGCGCGCCTTGGCCGGCGGCGGCGGCGGCGGACGGGCGCCGGCGGCGCCGCCGCCCAGGTAGGGAGCGAACGGATCGGCCGGCGGAGCCATCTTCGCCCGGATCGCCGCCCGAATGGCCGAATAGCCTTCTGCGACGTCGTACGCGGTGCGCCCGCGGGTCGTCTTCAGGTCGGTCCGCGCCCCGCGGGCCAGCAGGTAGCGCACCATGCGCTCGTTGCCGTCCTCGGCCGCGATGTGGAGCGCCGTCCAGCCCTCCTCATTCTGCATGTCGATGTCCTGGCCGGCGTCCAGCATCCGGACGACCTGGGCTTCCTGACCCATTTTGACGGCGTACCGCCAGTTGTCCCAGGAGTCCGCCAGCGCCCCCAACGGCAGCAACGCCACAGCCGCGACCGCGGCACACACCAAGCCAATACGCACGCAACACCCCCAAACAACGGCGGCAGGATGACGTGCTCGGCCAGGCGCAGCAATAGCCCAGGTCCCCCGAGCGACGCCCGGCGAGCCCGGACCGGCATCCCCACGTTCGCAGACGCAGCTAACGACCGCCGCCCCCGCTGGACGCCGTAGAGGCGTAGACGTGTTCCTCGGCTAAGGCCCCGGCGGACCCGGAGCGAAGGCCGTCTCGAACGTCCCCCTTCAGCCGTCGTGATGCGGCTGTGGTCTCCCCCTCGCCCGTGACAACGTGGAGGCGCGACAGTTCGCGCGCCGAGAGCCACAGGACGCGGTCGGGAGGGGTCTTCAGAGCTGAGGCGGCCAGCTGTGGGCTGGCGCCCACCAGATTCAGGTAGCTGATCACGGTGGCCGTCGTCGTCTGGATCTCGGACGCGCCGTTCCATGCGATCGGAGTGGTGGTGATGCTGAACTGGTGAACGCCCACGCGTGATCCGGCGGGCACCGTGCGGCGCGTCCCGCCCAGGAACGCATAAGCGCAGGCCGAAGCGCACTCGCCGCCGCGCACGAAAACGCCTCGGCTCTGATCGTAACGCTGGATCGTGGTCGAGAAGCCGGCCCGCCGGATGTGCAGGCCGAGCTTCAACCCTTGTGCGAGGTTGCCGCCCTTCGAGTCGAACACCACCGAGGCCCCGGGCAGTATCGCCTCTCGTTTGAGGAAGGCCCGAAACTCTCTGGCCGTGTCGGGACCGATAACGCCGCTGGCGACGATGCACTCAGCTCGATCGCAGTCCGGGGCGATCGTGCGGTAGAACCGCATTTCATCATCGGGGGCGGCCCAGGCTGGCGCCGCTAACAAGGCGGGCGCCGCTATCAGGGCCGCCGCTGCCAGCGGCCCGAGCTTATGAACAGTTGCAACACGCCGACGACCGCCCAAACTGGACAACGCAACGCCTCCCCAACGCAACCTATACTATACGCCCAGTGCTCTAGGTTGTTCAGGGTTCCCTTACGTTAGCCATAGTGTCAACATCCGTCGTTCGGGCGCCGATCGAACGGCGGCGGTAGCCAGCTCAGCATGAACGTTGCGAACCGGACCGAGACGATCTCGCGGCGATCGTCCGCGAACAAGATGAGAGCGGCGGCCTCCGCTGGATCGTCGATTTCACGCTCCGATGCGAATGGGGATTTTTCACCCCGCCGAGGACCCCCGCGAAAAGGTGCGCCCTTGCTTCGCGTTCACCAGCTTCGGCGTCAGGATCGGTAAGGGGGCCATTGTCCAGGTCGAGCCGCAACTGGTCGCCCAGGCCGAGTTCCAGAAGTGGCCCGCCGCCGGCAAGATCCGCCACGCCAGCTTCCGCGGCCTGCGCGACGACAAAGACGCCAGCGAGGTGGTGCGCGAGCGGCGGGAGGCGCCGCCGCTTTGAGCGTCCCGTCGGCGTCCGAGTTGCGCCAAGAAGGTACGTTGGTGACGGTCTGATATCCGGACATTCAAAACACCCTCCCCCCTTAGGTCCGCTCCGCCCCTAAACGTCAGGGAGGTCTGTGGGCGCCCTTAAGAGAGAGCCACTCTCCGCTTGCGCAGCGGGGGCGACGGCACAGCCGAATATCATCTACCTTCTGACGACTGCACCGCACCGAAGCGGTCCACGCGGGCTCGTCTCGCTTGCTGGAGGCTGGGTTGAGCGCCAACTACGTGCTGACGACAAACCTGCTGGCTTGGCGGCATACGCTTCCCAGCAGTGAGGAAGCCTTCGAGTCGGCGCGTAGTGCGGTTGACCGACTCATTGCCTGCCTAACGGTCGAAGAAGCGTTTGCCATTCTTCTGGCGAACTACGTCTCGTTCGAGAAGGCCGTTGCCAGCGCCAACATCGAGAACATGGTTGAGCGCGGCGTATCGATGACGGAACTGCATAGCCGACGCCGGGAGGTTGACCGCCACTTAGTGAACGTTTTGGCCGCCGGAGAGATGTTTTCAGATTACGTTTTCAGCCGGGCGAAAAAGCAGTTCGGTTGGAAGTCCAGCGAGATCGCGGCGTTGGACTCCGCTTATCAGGATCAGCGGAATCGGCTCGTGGGCTTTTGGGCCACCGAGCGCCTGCGCAATGCCGTGCTTCACAATTCTCTGCCGATCACGTCGTGGACCACCGGGGGAAAATGGGTAGGGGTCGAGACCGACGCTCGGCTAGAACACTCTGTCACCTTCGCCTTTATCCCTGACTTGCTGGCGCGGGATAGGAAGGTCGAACCAGAATTGATCGCTCGCCTGCAGGACGAACGGGCTGACAAAAAGGGCCAAGTTTCATGGGTCCACCTCATTCGCGAGTACGTCGAAGGCTTGTCGATCATCCTTGGTGAGGTTCGCAAAATTTGGGCGGAAGTTGACGATGCAGCGTCGGCGATCCTGACCGAGATGGCCGATCGGTACAGGGCAAGTCTGCCCGAGGGCCGGGAGCAACCAACGTACGTGTTCATCGTCGAGACAAACGAAGACGGAAGTTGGCGGCGAGACGTTCTTCTCGATAGCGATTTGGGGGGCGAGCTCGTCGAGCTGCGGCGCCAGCACAGGCCTATGGTCAACCTACATAAGCGCGCTCTGGTAGGCTAAGCCGCATTCGCTTCGTTCTGTCCGCCGGATCGACCCAGTGGGACGACAAGGGGTGCCAGAAATGGACTTTCAGGATCGCCCCAGTTGCCGACCATCGGCTTTGGGTCGAGAACCGGACATGGCGGCCGTTAGGGCAGGTGCGAATGAAGAATGGCGACCACGACTTGGCCTCCTGACGGCCTCGTCGGCGCGTGAATGTGTATTCGGTTTTGGTGCTTCTGAATCCGAATATGCCACTCGCAATAGTGCGTCTCGCCCTGGATTGTCACCTCTCGCGCTCGTCGCTTGGTCGGTGATAGGTACACGTCAGGTTTCTCCGGCGCAGCATCGATGCCTAGTCGGCGAAAGCGCTCTTCGATCACTTGATGTGAAGGCGACGCGCTCCGATCGACCCCTGGAGGCTCGGTCGGTGTCAAAGGCGGCGGCGGGGCCGTGAAGACCCACGCTCCGAAGTCGTCCAGCGCGGCCAAGGCCGCATGGACTGCATCCCGAAAAGGAAGATATCCCCCGGTAAAGTCATTGGCGCCGCTAAGCGCGCCGTCCACGAAATGGATATCCGGATAGGCCTTGGGGGCGACTTCCAAAAGTAGCTCTAGCCCTCGGGGGTTCTCGAGGATGCTTCGCCAAAACATGCGACGGTCCCTGCGAGTAGAAACGAAGAAAGCATCCACGTGACCGGACTTGGTCGCGGTCGCCACGCTGCCCGAGCGGCTAAGCGAGAGAACCGCCATTTTCTGGCCAGCCCTCAGGGAGTGATGCACCCAAGCGACATCCGGATTCGCTGTCGTGGCGGCACCATCGATGGAGATGTCGATCTCTTCTGCGCCTTCGGGCCAAACTTCCGCATCGGCGTAACGGGGGGCCGTCATAAGCCACGCCGTCAGTTCTTGAAGTAGTTGGCTTGGTAGTGCCAATGCTCCCGATCGCTCGAAGATTGTCCACAAGTCTTCGCCACCCAGCATCGGGCGATGCTGGAAGTCATCGCCGATCCAGACCGTCTCGCCCGCAGCGGCGGCGTCAGAGACGAGGCTGAGAGCCTGGTCGATAGTGCTCGCGACTGCTCCAAGCGCCATGCCGTCGAAACGCCAGTCGGCTCCATCCACCACGAATGGCACAGTCAGCTCCGCCGCCAAACGCGGCCGAGTGATGAGACGTCGATTTGGTACTGGTCAAAGAACTGCGGCGGCCATGCCGAAAGCGCACCGGATTCGAGAACCTTGATCGCGTCGATGCTGGCCGGCGAACCAGATTCGGACTCAGGACCAAAGTAATGGATGGCAACATTGTTGGCGGACAGATAGTTGTGCTCCGCTACTGCGCGGCGGATGCCGTTGAGGACGTGGTCTGAGTGGGTTTCCAAGAGTACCTGGATGCCGTGCCCGGCCAGCCAGGCTAAGAAGACTCCCATCCTTGACTGTCCTGAAGGATGCAGGTGCGCTTCAGGGTTCTCTACGATGAAGAGGCTACCGGACTTCGCAATGAGGCCTCCGAGAACGATCGGCAGGGCGTAGGACAGCCCAAACCCCATATTCGTAGCGAGTACCCACTCGCCTCCAGGAGAGCGGAACTTTAGTTCGGCGACGGTCGATGCGCCGGTTCGTTCGCCAGAAACTTCAATTGGTCGGGCAATCTCACTAAGCCACGCCTCAACTTCATATTTGAGAAGTCTAGTATCGGCCTTCTCGTAGAGTGGATGGTGGCGGTCCGCGTAGAAACTGAGCTCATTGCCGAGTTCGCTAAGCACATGAGCGCAATGCTCCCCGCGCGCGCCAACCTCTAGTTCGCCCTTCGGAAGTGCGGCAGTCTGAAAGACGCTCCGGGGGCCAATTCGCTCGGCATCCAAATAGGTGAATACGCGTGCACCAGCCGAGAATGCGAGGGGAACGTGATCTGGCCGAGCTTCAACATGGAGGTAGAGGGCGTCATCTTCTGGTACACCGAACGACCATTCGGCGCGAACTTCGCTTGAGCTCGCTGAGATCACGATCGGGGCCTCGGCCTCCCAGTTGAGGACCCCTTCCGCCGTCCCCAGTTCCAGTCCAAACGGTCCGTTCAAGCGGATTGACGGGCCGGCAGAACACGACGTCTCTCGAGCGAGCAGCAGAGCCTGCACGAGGCTGGTTTTTCCCGACCCGTTCAGGCCAGTCAGGACGGTTAGCGGAGCAAAGGTGAAGGCGTGGTGCCTTAGTCGCTTGAAGCCGGCGACCACAACGTCAGTGATCATGACGCGATCGCCTCAGCCAGCAAATTTCGGGTGATCTCAAGTCGGGTCGTAATGTTGCTAGGATCGCCCGTGCCTACGGTTACTGCGCGCAGGTAGCGCGCATCATCAAATGCCCCGCGGAAAGCCGACTGAATCTTCTCTTTATGTCCCTTTAGCTTCGCAGCGTCATAATCCGCGAGCGCATTTCCTTGCGCCTCGAATAGGGCTCGATTGATCGGCCCTCGGCGCGGCGCGGCGAGCGGCCAACGTCGAAATGCAGCGACCCCCAGGACAGCGTGAGCATTGACCATGGCGCGCTTGAAGTCTGTCTCCAACTGCGCGAGTTCTTCATCCGTGAAATCTGAATTTCGCTCCGAAACGCCATCTATCCGCTTGGTGAACTCATTGAGATAGGCATCGAGGCTTTCATGCTCTCGGTACGCATCGACCGAGAAATTTCGGAAGGCGCAAAAGCGTAGAACCAGTTCCCTGTCGCTCATGCGCTTGCCATCGCGAATGCGGACGCCCGACGCCTTGTCAGTTCGCCAGTATTGTTTCTCGGTAGCTTTATCAAATTCCGGAGACTCGGCCAGCCGAGCGAGAAATTCTCGCGACCTAGCCCTACTCATTGCGTGTCTGACTTCCTGGGAAGACAAGGGGCTTCCGAGGGTGTTTACACGATTGAAGATGTCAAATTTCACTTCATCTGGTGTTTGAGGCTCGATCACATGCACGACGATCTGGGTTGTTCGAAATCGCCGCGAAGCAGGGCCGTCGAGATCGTCAAAGTGAGCGGCATCGAGGGATGTCAAATATTCAAGATCGGTGGCCTGGAGTTGATGTCCCCCACCCATAAATAGTGCGATGGTCGACAACCTCTGCACGCCATCAACGACTTGATAGGTTCCGTCGAAAGCTTGATTGAAATAGAATGCGGGCAATGGAATGCCGAGGAGAATTGACTCGATGAGACGCGTGCGTTGGCGCGCGCTCCAGACATATTCGCGCTGAAAGTCGGGTGCCAAGTCGATCTCGCGGCTGCGGATTTGATCAACGACCTCGCGTAATGAGAATGCTTTTGTCGTGATCCGGATTTTTCCCGGGTCCCAAGGTTTCTCGGACCCGCCGCTTCCGGACGTGTCTTCCTGGCCGTCAATGCCATCCCGTAGTTCGTCGTCGACGATTTCAGCTTCGGACATCGGACCCGCGCGTGGACATGAGAAACAGCTTCACCATGGGCCAAGCATACACGATCAACTTTAGAGTTGGCGACCGATCAGCATCCTGGCTCTGACAGCGACAGCGACAGCGACAGCGACAGCGACAGCGACAGCGACAGCGACAGCGCTGGCCTAGTCTGCAACTTCTGACTAGCTGTGCAGCCCCCGAGGACACGCTAGCCGCCCAGCGCGCGGCTGGCGAGGAATCGTGGAGGCTTGCGCGGGAGCGAGAAGCGGACCTCCTCAACGTATCCGCTGAGTCATCAGCGGCCCCCCCCCCCTACCTTCTCCGCTTCCGGAACTCCGCCGCCTTCTCCGCCCGCGCCTCGGCCCGCACGGCCTTCACCGCCGCCTTGTCCCCCGTCTCGCCTTCCTCCGCCAGCGCATCCGCCGCGAACTCCAGGTCGAGCAGCTTCAGCCGCTTGATCTCGTCGCGCAGCCGCGCCGCGGTCTCGAACTCCAGGTTGGCCGCCGCCTCGCGCATGCGGGTCTCCAGGTCGCGCAGGGTGGTCTTGAAGTTGTCGCCCATGAACGGCTTGCCGTCCTCGGCGACGCCGACCGGCACGGTGACGCGGTCCTTCTCGTAGGGGGAGGCGAGGATGTCCTTGATCTGGCTCTTCACGCTGGCCGGCGTGATGCCGTGTTCGAGGTTGTAGGCCTCCTGCTTCTCGCGCCGGCGCTTGGTCTCGGCCATCGCCCGCTCCATCGAGCCGGTGACGCTGTCGGCATAGAGGATCACCCGCCCGTCGACGTTCCGCGCCGCCCGGCCGATGGTCTGGATCAGGCTGGTCTCCGAGCGCAGGAAGCCCTCCTTGTCGGCGTCGAGGATGGCGACGAGGCCGGTCTCGGGGATGTCGAGGCCCTCGCGCAGCAGGTTGATGCCGATCAGGATGTCGAAGGCGCCGAGCCGCAGGTCGCGGATGATCTCGATGCGCTCCAGGGTGTCGACGTCGGAGTGCATGTAGCGGACCCGCAGGCTCTGCTCGTGCATGTACTCGGTCAGGTCCTCGGCCATCTTCTTGGTCAGGACGGTGATCAGGCAGCGATAGCCGTTGGCGATGGTCTGCCGCGCCTGGTCGATGACGTCGTCGACCTGGCTGAAGCCGTCTTTCGAGACCGGGCGCACCTCGACCGGCGGGTCGATCAGGCCCGTGGGGCGGATCACCTGCTCGGCGAACACGCCGCCGGCCCGTTCCATCTCCCACGGCCCGGGGGTGGCCGACACGTGCACCGTGTCGGGCCGCATGGCGTCCCACTCCTCGAACTTCAGCGGCCGGTTGTCGATCGCCGACGGCAGGCGGAAGCCGTACTCGGCCAGGGTGAACTTGCGGCGATAGTCGCCCCGGTACATGGCGCCGATCTGCGGCACCGTCTGGTGGCTCTCGTCTACGAACAGCAGGGCGTTTTCGGGGATGTATTCGAAGAAGGTCGGCGGCGGCTCGCCCTCGCGCCGGCCGGTCAGGTAGCGGGAATAGTTCTCGATGCCGGCGCACGAGCCGGTCGCCTCGATCATCTCGATGTCGAAGGTGGTCC
>NZ_JBIIGK010000069.1:0-15402 GCF_044236515.1 Phenylobacterium sp. | reverse complement strand
TCGCCGGGACGCTGTCGATCCAGCCGCCTTCGCGACGGTAGAAGGCGCTGACCCGGAAGCCGAGCTTGTCCTGGACGATCGGGCCGCCGACGGCGACGCCGCCTTCATAGCTCTCGTCCGCATGCGGGGTGGCCGCAACTTCGGCGCGGGCGTAGGTCGAGTAGCGCTCGAGGCTCGGGCTGGGCTGGATGAAGCGGACGGTGCCGCCCTCGGAGCCGGAGCCGAACAGCGTGCCCTGCGGGCCGCGCAGCACTTCGACGCGCTCGAGGTCGAACAGCACCGGGAAGACCGTACCGGCCGAGAAGCCGACCGCGCGGACGGCGAGCGGCACGTCGTCCAGGTAGACGCCGGTGGTCGCCGCGCCGGCGGTGGAGCGGATGCCGCGGATGGCGACGTCGTTGCCGCCGGTCGAGCGGGTGTTGAAGTTCAGGCCCGGGGTGTAGCGGACGAGGTCGTCGAACCGCTTCAGACCCTGCTGATCCATCTTCTCTTGGTTGAACACCGAGACGCTGATCGGAACCTTCGACAGGACTTCGGCCGAACGGGTCGCGGTGACGACGACTTCATCGAGGTCGCTCGCGGCGTTCGACTGGGCCTGTGCGGCGTGGGCCAGCATGGACATGGACAGCGCCACACTGGCGGTGACCATCAGGCGTTGCTTTCGATTATTCACTCAAATCCCTCCCAGAAAACATGGTCCCGATATTTCTATGGACCGATGCGACCAAAGAACATTTCGGCGTCTGGCGGGCTGGCTATCTCGACGTCCCTAAGAACGGCTAAACGCCCGGCCCGCACGCGGCGCCCGATTTCAGAGCAGACCTCTTTCGCCTCCGAGGCGCGAAAGACAGGCAGTCAGGTTGAGCCTCGACCCCTCGGCGACGAGCATGGGTCCGAGGCTTGCGGACTCGGCGGCGCCGCGCGGTCCGCGTTCGACGCGCGGAACCCGCAGTGCAACTGGAGCCTTCCAACCGACCAACGATTCCCCCTTTGAGCGTGCGCTTCACGCATCATTGCAAACAGGCAACATGGCAAATTCGCCGCGGTGAAGGTGCAAAGCCGTCGCCACCCGGTGCAGCTGCTGCACCATTCCGCGGTTCGCCGGGATCACTGCCGGCTGCTCAAGAGGCCCATGGCGTTGCCGCTTAATGGTGTGCATCATGCACCACCAAAGAGAAAGGGAGGAACAGCGTCATGTCGGGGGAAGGCGCGTCCGCAAGCACGACGGACAAGGGGGAGCGGCTGGATTTTCCGCCGTTCGCGACCCTCCGCGCCTTCGATGCCGTCGGGCGCTGCGGGGGCATCCGCAAGGCCGCCCAATTCCTCGGGATCGACCACACCGTCGTGAGCCGTCACGTGCGGGTCCTGGAGAGCTGGCTGAACGTCGAACTCTACGACCGGCGACGGTTCGTTTTGACGGAAGAGGGACGAAATTATCACACTAAGGTCGCCGCGGCGCTGCTCGACCTGACCATCGCCACCCGCGAGACCATGCGGCGCAAGGAGGCCGGCGTCCTCAAGGTGACCGCCAATCCCGGCTTCGGCGTGCGCTGGCTGGTGCGCAAGCTTTCGGCGTTTGGCTCGCAGCACCCGGCCATCGAGATCGAGTTCCGGCCCCGGGACGAGATCCCCGACCTGCTGCGCCACGAGGCCGACGTCGACATCCGCTGGATCCGCGGGTTCGAGCCGAAAGCGGACCTGAAGGGCGTGAAGGCCATGGTGCTCACCCGTACGGCCGGCTTCTGCGTCGCCAGCCCCGAGTACGCGAGCAAGGTCAAGATCAACACGGTCAGCGATCTGTTGCAGGCCAACCTGATCCACGAACAGGACAGCACCCAGTGGCGCAGCTGGCTCGCCCTGCACGGAGTCAGCGTTCCCGACGAGCTCGGCGGGCCCCGGCGTTGGCAAGCGCATGCGGCGCTTGAAGCGGCGCGGAGCGGGGAGGGCGTCGCCCTGACCAACGTCTACCTCGTCGGCGATGACCTGGCGACGGGCCGGCTGGTGATGCTCGGCCCGCCGGGCGCGAACGGCTTCGCGCTGACCGGCGGCGGCTACCAGTTCCTCGCCCTGGAGGCCCGCTGGCAGCAGCGCGCGATCACCCTGCTCAGAAACTGGCTGGCCAATGAGATGGCCAACAACCCGCCCTACGAGCTGGACGAGCCGGTCGGCTAGCCGGCGTCGGGGTCAGCCCCGACGCGCCTTCGCGAAATCGACGTACCAGTCGAGCACGCCGGGATTGCGCATCGCGTCCTTGCTCGCCACCCGTTCCGGCGCCCAGCCGAGCAGCAGGCGCTGGATCGGCACCTCCATCTTCTTGCCGGTCAGGGTGTAGGGGATCTCGGGCGCCACGACGATCTCGCTCGGCACGTGCCGCGGGCTCGCTTCGACCCGCAGCTTACGTCGGATTTCGCTCGCCAGGTCCTCGCTCAGCTCGGCGCCGGGCCGGAGCTGGACGAACAGCGGCATGAAGCCCTCGTGGCCTGGGATGTCGACGGCGACGATCAGCGAGTCGGTGATCTCCGGGATCGCGTCGACGACGCGGTAGATCTCGCCGGTGCCGATCCGCACCCCGAAGCGGTTGAGGGTCGAGTCCGAGCGGCCTTCCACGAAGCAGCCGCCGCGCGTGTTGACCCGGAAGAGGTCGCCGTGCCGCCAGATGCCGGGGAAGGTGTCGAAGTAGGTTTCCTTCAGGCGCACGTCGCCGACGTCCCCCCAGAACCCGAGCGGCGCCGAGGGGAAGGGCTGGCGGACGACCAGTTCGCCCACTTCGTCGACCAGGGAGACGCCGTTGTCGTCCCAGGAGTCGACGTCCATGCCGAGGCGTCGCGCCTGGATCTCGCCGGCATAGACCGGCAGGATCGGCACCCCGCCGACGAGGCCGCCGCACAGGTCGGTGCCCCCGGACTGCGAGCTGACCCAGACGTCCGGTTTAATCTCCTCGTAGATCCACGCGAAGATGTCGGGCGACACCGGCGAGCCGGACAGCGCCACGGCCTCCAGCGACGACAGGTCCAGGGTCCGGCGCGGGTGGATGCCGGCCCGCCGCATGATCTGAACCAGGGTCGGGCTGGCGCCGAAGGTGGTGGCGCGCGCCGAGGCGGCCAGGCGCAGGAGCTTGTCCTCGCCCTCGTGCACCGGGCTGCCGTCGTAGAGCACGATAGAGGCGCCGGCGAGCAGGCCGGAGACCACCACGTTCCACATCATCCAGCCGGTGGTGGTGTAGAACATCAGGCGGCTGGTCGGCCGCAGGTCGCTCTGCAGGTATGCCGATTTCAGGTGCTCCAGGACGATCCCGTGATGGCCGTGGATGATCGCCTTGGGGCGGCCGGTGGTGCCGGAGGAATAGAGGATCCAGAGCGGGTGGTCGCTGGCGACCCGCTCGAAGCGGAAATCCCCCCGCGGGCCCGGATCTTCCTGCAGCGCGGTCTCGAACGCGGTGCAGGGCAGGCCGTAATCCGGCGCGCCGCCGGCGCCGATGAAGTCGAAGTAGATGACCTGGGTCAGCGTCGGAAGCCCGGCGACGATCTGCGCCCCTTCGGCGCGGCGGTCGAAGCGCTTGCCGGCGAAGCTGTAGCCGTCGGCCAGGAAGATCACCTTCGGTTCGATCTGGTCGAAGCGCTCGACCACGGTCATCGCCCCGAACTCGAGCGCGGCCGAGGACCAGACCCCGCCGACAGCCGTGGTCGCCAGCACGGCGATGACGGTCTCGGGCGTGTTCGGCATGTAGGAGACGACCCGGTCGCCCGGCTCGACGCCGGCCTTGCGCAGCCAGATGGCGAGCGCGCGGACCTTGCGGTCCAGTTCGCCCCAGGTGAGCGACGCTTCGGGCCGCGTCTCGGCGCTATGGACGATGGCGATCTCGTCGGGCTTGTCGACGCCGTTGCGCAGGGCGTGCTCCGCATAGTTCAGCCGGGTGTCGGGGAACCAGCGGACGTCGAAGCCCTCGCCACGCCGCACCTCGGTCGGATCGCCGTCGGCGGTGATGTCGAAATAGGCCCAGATCGCCCACCAGAAGGCGTCGATGTCGGCCACCGACCAGCGCCACATCTCTTCGTAGTTGGCGAAGCTGAGACCGCGGGTCTCCCCGAGCCATTTGGCGAAGGCGGTCAAGTTGGCGCGGTCCAGGCGCTCCTGGCTCGGCGTCCAGAGCAGGTCGCCCTCCTGGGGCATGGCTTTGGTCAGCTCTTGTTCCATTCCGAACTCCATTCGAACCGGACCGCTGGCTCTGGTTCGCGGCCGCAACGCATGTCTAAAACAAAGTGGCGCAGGCGCCGCCACCGGTCCGGTGGCGAGGCCTGCGCCGGATCCCCGAGGCGGCTATTCCCCGGGCGACCGCCTCAGCTGTCAACCGGTGAAGCAGTCCCGGTAGCGGATGGCGAAGCGCTCCACCGAGCCGACGAAATCGGCCAGGTTTTCGTCGGTGGTCGGCAGGGTCAGGGCGATGAAGCCGCGCTTGGCGATGTAGAAGCCCTCTTCCAGCAGGTGGAAGAACAGCAGGTCCTTCAGGCGCGGCTCGCCGGCCGCCGCGTCGGCCAGGCTCTTCACCGGCTTGGCGGTGCCCTGGAAGACCATCAGCGATCCGATGCCGGTGACGCGCATGGGCGCGCCCTGCTCGGTCAGAACTTCGTTCAGGCGGGCGCGCAGGGCGTCGCCGCGGGCCGAGTGGGCCTTCGCCCGCTCAGGCGTGTAGACCTTGGTCAGCCCGACGTAGCCGGCGGCCATGCTGATGACGTTGTTGTTGAAGGTGCCGGCGTGCTGAAGGGCGTCCGGCCGGCGAGGGTCGAACATCGCCATGATCTCGGCGCGTCCGCCGAAGGCGCCGAACGAGCTGCCGCCGCCGATGTACTTGCCCAGCGTCGTCAGGTCCGGGGTGATGCCGCAGATCGCCTGATAGCCGCCGCCCGACAGGCGCGAGGTCATCACTTCGTCGAAGATCAGCAGGGCGCCGGCCTTCTTCGTCTCCGCCCGGAGCGTGCTGAGGAACTCGTCGGTGCCCGGCAGGCAGCCGCCGGCGCCGAGCATCGGCTCGACCAGGACGGCGGCCAGGCTGTCCGCGTTCTGGCGGATCAGTTCAGCCGCGCCCTCGGCGTCGTTGTAGTCGCCGAACACGAAGTCATGGGGCAGGTTGGTCGGCGCCGACGGGTAGGCGAACGACATCACCGCGCCATGGTAGCCGCCGCGGAAGACCAGGATCCGCGAACGCTTGGTGTAGGCCTTGGCCAGGGCCACGGCCATGACGTTGGCTTCGGTGCCCGAGTTGGTGAAGCGGACGAGGTCGATGCTCGGGAAGCGGCTGCACACCGCCTCGGCGAGCTTGGCTTCGTTGGCGTTGTGACCGGACAGGTTCAGGCCGTTGTCCAGCGCCGCATCGATCGCCGCGCGGATGTCCGGGTCGGAATGGCCGAAGATGCCGGCCGTGAACTCGCCGAGCAGGTCGACGTACTCGTGGCCGTCGACGTCCCACAGCTTGGCGCCCGCGCCCTTGGTGATGAACAGCGGGAACGGAGGATAGAACAGAACCGAACGGGTGTTGCCGCCCGGAAGATTGCGCTCGGCCTCGTTGAGCTTCTCGAGGCTCTTGGGATTTCGCTGGATGAAGGTCTCGATCGCCATGTCGAGCGCCTGGCTCAGCTTCTCGGGCGACACGCCAGGGGTCTTCGCAGCCTGAACGTCAGTGAGCATGGATCTCGACCTTATAACCTGTTGACTGCCTGTCCGCGTCCGCGCGGAGCGTTGCAGGGAAGGGCATCAGCCCATTTCGAGTGAATGTAGGCGGGCGGTTCAGGCAAGCTGTGAAATTCGCCCAGGTAGGTGACGCTGATGCACCACTACTAAGGTCGAGGCCGCAACGTTCGCCTGTCGTGGCGCGCCGCGGTCACTTGCGCCGCGCAAGCTGTGGTGCAGAGGATGCGTTGCATCCATCTCGTTTTGCACCTCTCAATCCGATCCGGGTTTCTCATTATCCGCGGCTCAATGTACGAGCCGCGCCCAAGTCCGAAACGGGGGCGGCCGTCTTATCCGCCTCTCGCCGAAGGTCCCGATTTCAACCTGCAGAATTGAGGCAGATGGCGTCCCTTACTTCCCGACCCAAGGCGCTTGAGCGCGTCCGCTTCCCGGTCATCGGGTCGCCGATGTTCATCATCAGCACGCCGGCCCTGGTCATCGCCCAGTGCAAGGCCGGCATCGTCGGCTCGTTTCCCGCTCTGAATGCCCGGCCCGCGTCGCAGCTCGACGACTGGCTGGCGGAGATCACGGAAACCCTGGCCGACCATGACCGGCGCAATCCCGACGCGCCGGCGGCCCCGTTCGCCGTCAACCAGATCGTCCATCGCAGCAACGCCCGCCTCGATGAGGATATGGCGCTGTGCGAGAAGCACCGCGTGCCGATCCTGATCACCTCCCTCGGGGCGCGGGAGGATGTCAACGCCGCCGCCCACGGCTTCGGGGCGATCGTGCTGCACGACGTCATCAACAACACCTTCGCGCGCAAGGCGGTCGACAAGGGCGCCGACGGCCTGATCGCGGTCGCCGCCGGGGCAGGCGGTCACGCCGGGGCGAAAAGTCCCTTTGCGCTGGTGGCGGAGATCCGCGCCTGGTTCGACGGCCCGCTGGCGCTGTCCGGCTCCATCGCCACCGGCGCCGCGGTGCTGGCGGCCCAGGCGATGGGCGCCGACTTCGCCTATATCGGGTCGCCCTTCATCGCGACCACGGAAGCGCGCGCCTCGGCGGAGTACAAGCAGGCGGTGGTCGACGCGACCAGCGACGACATCGTCTACAGCAACCTCTTCACCGGGGTGCATGGCAACTACCTGCGGGGCTCGATCGCCGCGGCGGGGCTCGATCCCGACAACCTGCCCAGCAGCGACCCGACGGCGATGAACTTCGGCGAGGGCCGGACGAAGGCCTGGCGGGACATCTGGGGCTGCGGCCAAGGGATCGGGGCGATCGGCGGCGTCGAGGACGCGGCCGACTTCATCGGGCGGTTGAAACGCGAATATCGCCAGGCCGAGACACGCGTGGCGCAGCTTGGCGCGGGCCAGCGGGCGGGCGCGGCGCAAGCCGCGCTCGAGGGCTGAGGCCAGGCGGATCAGGGATTTCGGAGCGAGCATGGATCAAGGGAACAACACCGCCGGAGTAGACGGCGCGAGCCGGGAGAGCGGCCTGCTGAACGGCGGCGTGTCCTATTGGTACTCCGACATCGGCCTGCCGGCCCGGCGCGCCGCGCTCGCGGCCGACGACACGGCCGATGTCTGCATCGTCGGCGGCGGCCTGACCGGCCTCTGGACCGCCTATTACCTGAAGACCCTGAACCCGAAGCTCGCGGTCACCGTCCTCGAGAAGAACTTCGCCGGCTTCGGCGCGTCAGGACGCAACGGCGGCAACCTGACGGGCGGCTTCCCTTGGGCGCGGCGCCACTATCTGAAGCACGGCACGGCCGATCGTCTGGGCGCCTTCGAGCGGGCGCTCGCCGCCACCGTCGACGAGGTGGTCGGGGTGCTGGCCAAGGAAGGCATCGACGCCGACATCCTGCGTGCGGGCAACCTCGCCGTCGCGACCAACGCCGCCCAGCAGGCGCGCATGGAGCGCCGCTTCGAGGCGTGGAAGGCCCGGCCCGAAGGCGTGCGCCTGCTGTCCCGGACCGAGCTCGCCGAGCGGGTGCAGATCGCCAACGGCAGCGGCGCGATCTTCGATCCGACCAGCGTGCGCGTGCAGCCTGCCAAGCTGGTCCGCGGCCTCGCCGCCGTGGTCGAGGCGAAGGGTGTCCGCATCTACGAGGACACCACGGTCACCGAGATCCTGCCGGGCCGGGTCAGTACGTTCGGCGGGCCGAAGGTGCGGGCGCCGATCGTCATCCGCGCCACCGAGGGCTTCACCCCGACCTTCCCCAGCCTGCGCGACAAGATCATCCCGCTGAACAGCGCGATCATCGTCACCGAACCCCTGTCCGAAGACGTTCTGGCCACCTGGCCGGGCGGCGAGACGGTGTCGGAACTCTCCCACGCCTATGCTTACTGCCAGAGAACGCGCGGCGGCCGGATCACGGTGGGCGGGCGCGGCGTGCCCTACCGCTTCAACTCCGGGATCGACGACAACGGCCGCACCCAGGAGGCCACCATCGCGACCCTGGTCTCCGATCTGCGCCGCCTGTTCCCGCATGTCGCGCACGCCAAGATCGAGCAGGCCTGGTGCGGCGTGCTCGGGATGCCTCGCGACTGGTGCGCGCGCGTCAGCTTCGACAAGGCGACGGGTCTGGCCTCGGGCGGCGGCTACGTCGGCGGCGGTCTGGCGGCCTCGAACCTCGCCGGGCGCACCCTGGCCGATCTCGTGCTCGGCCGCGACACCGAGCTTGCGACCCTGCCGTGGGTCAACATGCCTGAACGGCGCTGGGAGGGCGAGCCGCTGCGCTGGCTGGGCATCTCGGCGCTCTACGGCTGCTATCACATCGCCGACAGCCGCGAACGCAGCGGCAAGGTCTCGGACACATCGCGCTTCGCGACCTTCGCGAGCGCCATCAGCGGACGCGATTACTAGGAGCTCCTCCCATGCTGCACATCTCCAACTCCGAAGCCGCCGGGCTCGCCCTCAACGGCCCCGCGCCGAAGGCCACCACCCTCGACCCCGGCCAGCAGGAATGGGCCAAGTACGTCTATGGCGACGGCCAATCGGCGCTGCGCATGGGCGTCTGGGAATGCTCGCCGGGCCGCTTCACGGTGAAGCGCACCACCACAGAGATTTGCCAGATCCTCAGCGGCCGCGCGACGCTGACCGCCGCGGACGGCACGACGATGGAGCTCTCGCCGGGCTCGAACTTCGTGCTGCCGGTCGGCTGGGAAGGCCAGTGGCAGGTCCACGAACTGATCCGGAAGATCTTCATCGTCCACGATCCGGCGGCCTGATCGCCCGCCTCACCCCCGTCGCTTCCACGAAAGGTCCGACTGACATGAGCAGCACCGAGGCGCGTGAAGACGTTCCGGCCACTCCGCCGCCTCTGGAGGACGGGCGTCGTCGCCGCCTCCTTTGGCTGCTGCTCATCGTCTACACGCTGAACTTCCTGGACCGGCAGGTGGTTGGCATCCTGGCCGAGCCGATCAAGCACGACCTGGGAATCGCCGACTGGCAGATCGGCCTGATGTCGGGCCTGGCGTTCGCGGTATTCTACACCCTGCTCGGCCTGCCGATCGCGCGGCTGGCGGAGACCTTCAACCGGGTGTGGATCATCGGCGGTTCGCTCACGCTGTGGAGCGCCTTCACGGTGGCCTGCGGCTTCGTCCAGAACTTCACCCAGTTGGTCGCCGCCCGGCTTGGCGTCGGCTTCGGCGAGGCCGGATTCACGCCCACCTCCCACTCGCTGATCGCCGACTACACGCCGAAGGAAAAGCGCGCTTCGGCCCTCGCCTTCTTCGCCATGGGCCAGCCGGCCGGCGCCCTGATCGGCATCGCCCTCGGCGGGATCATCGCCGACGCCTACGGCTGGCGGACGGCCTTCCTGATGGCCGGCGTGCCCGGCCTGCTGCTCGTGCCGCTGGTGATGCTGTGGCTGGTCGAGCCGCGCAACATGATGCCCGTCAAGCCCAAGGCGCCCGGCTCGGGTCACTTCTGGGCGACCGTGCGGCACCTGATGAAGAAGCGGACGTTCCGCGCCGTGAACATCGCCGGGACCATCAAGTCCTTCATCTCCTACGGCTCGGCGCCCTTCACCGCCTCGTTCTTCCTGCGCAACCACCGCGAGGCGCTCGAAGCCATGGCCGCGCCGTTCGGTCTCGGCGCCGTCGGATTCCTCGGCCTCGTCATGGGCGTCTCGATCGGCATCGCGGGCATGACCGCGAGCTGGCTGGGCGGCGTGCTGGCGGACCGCGCGGCGCGGAAGGACGTGCGCGATTCCATGAACGTGCCGACGATCGCGGCTATCCTGTCGCCGTTCATCTACGCAACCGCCCTGCTGATTCCGAACGCCCCGCTCGCGCTCGCCATCCTCATCATCCCGTACTTCCTGAACGCCATCTATTACGGCGCCAACTACGCCGCCCTGCAGGGCCTGGCCCCTCCCGGCATGCGGACGATTTCGGCCTCGATGTACATGTTCATCATCAACCTGATCGGCCTTGGCCTCGGGCCGCTGCTGGTCGGCGCGCTGTCGGACATCATCGCCGGCCCGATGGGCTACGGCTCGGCGGAGGGCATCCGCTGGGCCCTGATCTCCACCTCGTCGCTCAGCCTCGTGGCCGCCTATTTCTTCTGGGGCGCCCGCAAGACCATGCGCGAGGAGCTGGTCGGCTAGCCCGCCGACGACCTCCCGCTCCCGCAGGTCCGCCCCAGCCGCGGGCCTGCGGGAGGCAGGCCGCGTCACCCTTCTGGCCGGCCTGTTCGTCCGTCATTGCGGCGGATGCACCGCCCTCTGCACCGTTTACGACTTCCGCCGGATTCCGGTCGGTGTGAACGTTTGATGATACCGCCGGGGCTTGGCGTCCGCTCCCGGGGACCATCACACATCGAGGGGACTGGGAATGAAATCGTATCGCCTATTGTTGCTGTCCGGAGCCGCCGCCGCGAGCCTCCACGGCGTGGCTTTCGCGCAGAGTGGCACGCAGGTCGACGAACTGGTCGTCACCGCCAGCCGCCGTGAAGAGACGCTCAGCCGCGTTCCGCTGTCCGTCGCCGCCTTCGCTCAGGAAGACCTGATCAAGCAGCGCGTGACCCGGATCGACGACCTGTCGCGCGTCACGCCCGGCCTCTACTTCCAGCGCGGCGGCTACGGCAGCGCCCGCGCGCCGACGCCGAGCATCCGCGGCATCGGCAGCAACATCGGCACCGGCACGACCGGCATCTACATCGACGACACGCCGATCAACGTCCGTTTCGCGGCGAACATTTCGTCCAACCTGTTCCCGCGTCTCTATGACCTGGAGCGCGTCGAAGTGCTGCGCGGGCCGCAGGGCACGCTGTTCGGCGCCAGCGCCATGGGCGGCGCCATCCGCTTCATCACCCCGACGCCGAGCCTGACCAGCTCGCGCTTCCGCGCCTCGGCCGAAATCTCCACCATGGCCGGCGACCAGGGCTACGAAGTCGGCGCCGCCGGCGGCGGGCCGATCATCCAAGACAAGCTCGGCTTCAACCTGTCGGTCTTCTACCGGCGCGATCCGGGCTTCGTGGATCACCGCGACTATCAGACCAAGAAGATCGACCAGGCGAACTCCAACTGGGGCGAATCGGCGGTCGTCCACGCGGCCATGAAGTGGCAGCTGAACGAGGCGATCTCGATCACCCCCTCGGTGCTTTACCAGTACGAGTTCCAGAACGACGGCAACCAGTACTGGGCGCCGTTCTCCAACCGCGACAGCGGCCGGTTCGAGCACCAGGGGGCCCTGCGGCAACCTTCGCTCGACCGCTTCTACCTGCCGTCGCTCCGCATCAACGCCGACATCGGCTTTGCGGACTTCGTGTCGAACACCTCGTTCCTCTACCGCATGGCGCACGCCGATCCTGACTACACCCAGGAAACCAACGCCATCCGCCTGCCCAACATCACCAACCCGCCGAACCTGAACGCGGTCTATCCGTATCCAGGCGAGGCGATCCAGGCCTACTACCGCAACAAGCAGCGCCGCCTTGCGCAGGAGTTCCGCCTGCAGTCGAAGGACGACGGCTCGCGCCTGCGCTGGGTCGCCGGCGCTTTCTACTCGCACCTGGAACAGCGCGACCTGCAGATCTCGACCGGCACCGACACGCTCGACCGGACGCTGCGGACCTACTTCAACACCACGCACGCCGCGCGCTTCGGCGGCGTGCCCCCGTACTCGGCCTACGGCTTCAACAACATCCAGTACCTGGTCACCGACCGGCCCGAGGAAACCCAGACGGGCGTCTTCGGTCAGGTCGACTTCAACCTGACCGAGAAGCTGAAGCTGATCGCGGGTCTTCGCTATTCGACGTCGAAGAGCAGCTACAACGCCTTCACCGCCGGCCCGTCGAACGGCGGCTCGGAATCGTCGATCGGCAGCTTCAAGGAGCATGCCTGGACGCCGAAGTTCGGCGTCGCCTACCAGATCGACGAAGACAACATGGTCTACGCCAACGCGGCCAAGGGCTTCCGCCCCGGCGGCGCCTTCCCGCCCGTGCCGCGGGCGTTCTGCGGCGAAGACCTGGCCAACATCGGCCTGACGCAGTCGCCGGCGACCTACAACGCCGACAGCCTGTGGAACTATGAAGTGGGTTCGAAGAACGCCCTGTTCGACCGCCGTCTGCGGATCGACGCGGCGGCCTACTACATCAAGTGGCAGGACATCCAGCGGACCGTGCCGCTGCCGATCTGCACCCTGAACTACATCACCAACCTCGGGACGGTGATCAGCAAGGGCGTCGAGCTTTCGGTGACCGCGCGCCCGACCGACGCCCTGACCTTGACCGCCAACATCGGCTACACCCAGGCCGAGACCGGCGAGACGCTGCAGAGCTCGCCGCGTCGCGACGGCACCCGTGTCATCCTCACCAAGGAAGGCATGAACCTGAACCTGCGGCCGTTCACGGCCGCGGTCGCCGCCAACTACGACTTCGACCTGTTGCAGCGTCCCGCCTACTTCCGCGTCGACGCCAACTACCAGGGCAAGAACACGGTCACGATTGACCCGCAGGTCCAGGGCTACAACCCGCTGACTGCGTTCAATCCGAAGCCGTACACCCTGGTGAAGGTCCGGGCCGGCATGACGTTCGACAAGACCGAGGTCTCGGTGTTCGCCGACAACCTGCTCGACCAGCACCCGGTGCTCACCCGCGGCAACTACTCGCTGCGTTCGATCCTGCTCTACGAGACCACCCTGCAGCCGCGCACCGTCGGCGTGCGGGTCGACTACCGCTACTAAGGACCTGAAGGTCCGCCGCGCCGGGAGATGGCCTCTCCCGGCGCGGGTCGCGGCCCAGATCGGGCCGTCATCCCTCCCTACCGCTCTCTCCACCTAGGCTTGCGACGTTAGGTCACGCGGGCGGATGGTCTTTGCGACGGCTGCCGCCTGTGTAATCACTGCCGCCCAACGACAAGAGATGCTCCTGGGGAGGAGGCAGCCATGAATCAGCACGCGAATGTTCTGGCGGCCAAAGCCGATCGCCTGGAGATCCCGCCGTTTGCGGTGCTGCGCGCCTTCGAGGCCGTCGGGCGTTGCGGCGGTATCCGCCGCGCGGCGGCGCAACTCAGAATAGACCACACCGTCGTCAGCCGGCATCTGCGCACGCTCGAGGCGGTGATCGGCGTCGAGCTGTATGAGCGCAACAGCGGCCTGACCGAGGCCGGCCAAGCCTATTACGAGCGGATTTCCCGGGCGATCCACGACATGGCGAGCGCCACCGCCGACACCATCGGCGGCAAGGGGCTCTCGCGGCTGAAGATCTGCTGCGTCCCGGGTTTCGGGTTCCAGTGGCTCGCCGCCCGCCTGTCGAGCTTCCGCGCCGCCCATCCGGACATCGACCTTGAATTCCACCCCACCGACATCGCCCCCGACCTCCTGCGGCACGAGGCCGACGTCGACATCCGCTTCGCGACCGACCAGGCGGCGATGGCGCCGTCGGCCTCGGTCCGGGCCTATGAGTTCACCCGCTCGGTGGCGGTCGCCGTCGCCAGCCCGCCTTATCTCGCCAGGATCGGACCGGTTCGGACGGTCGCCGACCTTCTCGGCGCGACCCTCGTCCACGAGGAGAACGCGGGCCAGTGGCAGCGCTTTCTTGCGGCTCACGACGTCGAAATCGCAGGCGAACTGCCCGGGCCCAAGATGTGGCATGCCCATGCGACGCTCGAGGCGGCGCGCAGCGGCGAGGGCGTGGCGCTGACCAATCGCTTCCTGCTCCGCGACGACCTTGACCAGGGTCGCCTGGTCCTTGTCGGGCCTGAGGCGACGGCAGGGTTCCCCAAGATGATGGGCGGTTACTGGGTGATGGCCACCCAGAGCCGGTGGCGGCAGCCGAGCGTTCAGGCCTTCCGCAACTGGCTGGTCGGCGAGGTCAAGAAGGGCCTGCCCGGCAACGCGCACCTGGCCCTCGCCAGTTGATGCGACCGCCGGTGGTGTACGGGGTACACCTCGGCGGCTCTCCCATGCACCTCGACGCGACCCGCCGCAGCGTGTGCAGTGTCACCCTGGCCGCGCAAAGAACGCGGGGAGGAAAGTGATGACACGCACGGCGCCGGGCGGCCCCGCGGAAGACGACCGGCTGGAAATGCCGCCCTTCGCGGCCTTACGGGCCTTCGAGGCCGTCGGTCGGTGCGGGGGCATCCGCCGCGCGGCGGCGCACCTCGATCTCGACCACACCGTCGTCAGCCGTCACTTGCGCACCGTCGAGGCGTGGGTCGGCGTGACCCTCTATGACCGCGACCTCGGCCTGACCGAGGCGGGGCGGATCTATTGCGAGCGGATCTCGCGGGCGATCCACGACATCGCCGGGGCGACAAGCGCCGCCATGGCCGGCAAGCGGCTGGCGCATCTCAAGATCTCGTGCGTGCCGGGCTTTGGGTTCCAGTGGCTGGCCGGTCGGCTGATCGAGTTCCGCACCCAGCACCCCGATCTGGAACTGGAGTTCCACCCGACCGACCGCGCGCCCGATCTGCTGCGCCACGAGGCCAGCATCGACATCCGGTTCGCCCAGGACGTGGCCGCCCTTGGGCTGCCGAGCTCGATCCAGGCCGTCGAATTCGCCAAGTCGGTGGCGGTCGCGGTGGCGAGCCCCGCCTATCTCGCCAAGGTCACGGCGCCGGAGCGGATCGAAGACCTGCTGCGGCTCAACCTGATCCATGAGGAAGACGCCGGACAATGGCGTCGCTTCCTGCAGGCCCACGGCGTCTCGGGCCCGGAGGAGTTGCCCGGCCCGAAGGTCTGGCACGCCCACGCGACGCTCGAGGCGGCGCGGTGCGGCGAGGGCGTGGCCCTGACCAACCGCTTCCTGCTGCGCGACGACCTCGAACAGGGGCGACTGATGCTGGTCGGCCCGCCGTCAGATCCCGGGTTCGCGCGCCAGATCGGCGGCTACTGGTTCATCGCCTCCCAGAGCAACTGGCGCCAGCCCCTCGTCGAGGCCTTCCGCGAATGGCTGACGGCCGAGACCGAAAAGACGATGCAGGCGGCCGGATCGCCGCATCATGCCGATCAACCCCAACTGGAAGTTCCGCGATGCGCTCCTTGACCTGCCTGCTGCCGCTTGCTGCGGCGGCCCTGCTTTCCACCTCGGCCGAGGCTCAGACGGCGACCCGTCGTGTCGCGTCGCCGCCTGTCGCTGCGCCGAAGGGGCCGGACGCGTTCGCCGCCGCTCGCCTGCAGCGCGCCATCGAGGACATCCACCGGCGTGACGCGACCATCCCCGGGGTGATGGCGGCGGTCAGCGCGCCGCGGCTCGACGTCGAGTGGGAGGGGGCGACCGGCTCGCTGG
>NZ_JBIIGK010000068.1:0-15452 GCF_044236515.1 Phenylobacterium sp. | reverse complement strand
TGCGCCAAATGATCCTTTGTCTCGTCAGCGGTCTCGCCCTCGCCGGCTGCGGCGCGGGCGCGCGCACGACCGACCGGGCGTTCAGCGCCACGGGGGAGACCGTCGCGATGAGCGGAGGCGACGGGGGGCCGCAGAACGCCTGCTTCACCTGTCACGGCCTCGACGGCGGCGGCGATGGCCAGGCGACGCCGCGGCTCGCGGGACTGCCCGCCGGCTACCTGCAAAAGCAGCTCGAGGACTACGCCGCCGGCCTGCGCAACGACCAGCCGATGGCGACCATCGCCGGGCGCCTGACGCCCCAGGCCCGGTTGGCGGTCGCCGGTCACTACGCGGCGCTGCCGCCGCGGGCGCAGCCGGTCGCAATGAAGTCGCAGCCGGCGGCCTACGCGGCCTGCGTGACCTGCCACGGGACGGCCGGGCAGGGGGCCGGCGCGGCCGGGCCGGCCATCGCCGGCCAGCCCGCCGCCTATCTCGCCGATCAGCTCGACCGTTGGCGCCGGGGCGAGCGGCGCAACGATCCGCGCGGCGTGATGCGGGTCGCGGCCCTCAGGCTTTCGAAGGCCGAGACGGTCGCCATATCAGCCTGGCTTGCCGGACAATCTGCCGCTCGACCGCCAGATAGCGCCGCCGCCAGCGGCTCGGTCGCCGACGCGGCTTGGGAAGCACCGGCAGCATCCCGTGCATCACATCGTCCCGATCGACGAACTGGTGCTTCAGCGCCCCGCCGACATGGATCGGGACCAGCAGCAGGAGGCTGAGGACGAGGCCGAAGTGCAGCCACTCAGCGACGGCCTCGATGGCGTCGAGGCGGGCGTTCGACACCTCGTGCAAGGGCAGCAGCGGCCAGGGGATCAGGCCGGCCAGGGTGAGTTCGGTCTCACGGCCGGTCGCCGAGATCATCAGCCAGCCCGACAGCGGCAGGCCGAACAGGCAGGCGTAGAAGACGTAATGGGTGATGTGGGCGGCGGTGCTCTCCCAACCCGGCTTGTCGGCGTCGTTGATCGGCTCTGGCGCGAACGCCCGCCAAGCGCTGCGGCCCACCACCAGGACCAGCATCAGGACGCCGACGGCGTAGTGCAGGTCGTAGGCCGCGACCTTGCCGCCGCCGACCGGCAGCCGGCCCATCCACCAGCCCCAGCCAAGCTGGAAGAGAACGAGACCGGCCATGGTCCAATGGAAGACGATGCCGACCGGCGAATAACGGCCCTCTTCGGCATGGCCGGCCGCCCACTGCAGGACCTTGAAGAGAACGCGATCGATCACGCCGGCATGCCGTCTGGCTGCAGCTGCCGGCTCATCCGGCGCAGGGCGACCGCCAGATAGATCGCCGCCGCCGGCGCCCACATGATCAGCCCCGCCGCCTGCTGGTCGGCCAGCGGCGTCTGGCCCCAGGCCAGGGTGGTGGCGAAGTGCGGCGCGTAGAGGGCGCGGCCGGCCAGCGTCAGCACGGCCCCGAGCAGGCCCATCTGCACGGTCGAAACCAGCAGGGCGGCGATCGCGGGCAAGGGCCGCGCGGCCCGCACGGCCATCCAGAAGGCGAGGGCGGTGACGAACAGGCTGCCCTGCATCAGCCAGTAGGCGCCGTCATGGCTGAGCGCGAAGGCGTAGGCGGCGGGCGCATGCCAGGACCAGAACACCCCGGCGGCGGCCAGGGTCGCAAGCGCCAGGCCGCCCCGGCGCGCCGGCGGCAGCGACCAGGCCGCGAGCGGGGCGAGCACCGCGGCCAACAGCACGTGATGCACCGTCCGCACCGAGAACAACGCCGACGACAGGGCGCACAGCGGCGAGACGAACAGCAGGGCCGCCAGCCCCAGCGCCGCCCACGCGGCCCAGCGCGCCTTCGCCCGCCACAGGAGGATGGCGGCCACCGCCAGCGCGGTCAGCAGCAGGGGATCGCCGTTCCAGCGGCCGAGCAGGTCGGCCGGCGTCGCGCCCGGGCCACAGTAGGGGACGAAGGCGGCGCCGGTAGCCCACGCGTCCATGCTTCTTGGCCCTTTTTTCCGCCGGAGCCTCACCGATCCGAACCGACGAAAGCCCGGCCGGTTCCGATGTGTCACCAACGACTTGGCAGCGCTGCGGCCCAGGCCTAACCTCGCCGCCAGAAACGCCCTGGGGAGGGTCATGAGCGCCGACGACGGACGCTTGCTGGGTCTGCTCTACGACTGCCCGGCGCAGCCCGCACGATGGAGCACGCTGCTGGATGCGGTGAGCGACCGGCTGGGCGTGCGCAGCGCCGTGATCCAGGTGCTCAGCCGCTCGGGCGATCGGCTACGGGAAACCTGGTGCGTCCGGGATTCGCTGTCGCTCGCCGAACGGGACCGCCACGATGCCCTCGTCAACAACCCGGACAACCCGCGCCTGAACCTGCGCCTTTCGCGCCGGCCCCGACCGACCGGGATCGTGCGCGACGAGGAGCGGTTCGCTCCCGGTTGCCCCCACCATAGGGAACTTAAGGGCCGTCTGGCGCAGATCGGCCTGGGAGCATTCATCGGCGTCTCGAGCGAGTTCGATCCCGAGGCTAGCGTCGACCTGGTTTTGCACCGCGCGGTCGGCGATTCTCGTTGCTTCAGCGCCGAGGACGAAAAGCTGCTGTTCGACCTCTCGCCGCATATCCGCCGGGCGGTGCGCCTCGCCAACGACATGGAACAGGCGCGGCGGCAGACTTTCGTCCTGCACGAGGTCATCGATGAAATCCGGCAGGCGATCGTCCTCTGCGATCGGCACGGCCACGTTCGCTGGATGAACAAGGCGGCGCGCGACCTCCTCGCGCGGTCGGACAGGTTGCGCGTGGTCCAGGGGCGCCTTTGCGCCGCAGATCGCACCGCCGCCGCGTCTCTCGCCGAACTGATCGCCCACGCCGACAACCCGGGCCGACGCGCTCGGGTTGGCGATGCGTCTGACCCCGAAGCCCTGCACCTGCGGGTTGCCGCAGTGGACCGCGGCCCGTCGGCCGGCTGGGCTGTTCCGCCCGACGTCGTCGCGGTTCTGATCTCGCAGCCCGGCGCCCGGCCGCAGGGCTCGGAGGCTCTGATCGCGGACATGTTCGGCCTGTCGCCGGCCGAGGCCGGCCTGACCCTTTCTCTGTGCAGCGGCCTCTCCGTCGCCGATCACGCCCGCAACCGCGGCGTCACCGTCGGCACGGCGCGCATTCAGCTCAAGCGGGCGATGGCCAAGACAGAAACCCGCCGCCAGTCCGAGCTCGTCCGGCGGGTATCCGCCTGCCTTGCCGACGGCCTGCCGGGCGCCTGACCACCCGACCGGGCCCTCAGCATATCCCATCTGGGAGTCGCTGCTTCCAGGACAGCCCCGATAGCGTCGAGCGATCTCCACGGGCCGAACGGCCTGGATCGTCCGCCCTTTGGGCCAGTCATGGAACTTCCGATGTCGGTTCTGCGCCTCCTCCGACCTGTGCTCCCCGCGGCAGCGCTTCTCGCCTTCGCATCGCCGCTGCAGGCCCAGCCCGCGTCACCCGCCTCGACCGTCGCCCCGGCGGTCCAGGCCCTGCGCCGGGCGATGCTGAACCCCGAGGTCAACACCCTGACCTTCCGCAGCATGGACCAGATCTTCACGACCCGGACCGTGGCGCGCGGCGGTCCCGTCCGCCCGCTGATCTACGCCGAGCGGCCGCTGGACTTCACCTATGAGTTCCAGGGCGCCCGCTACACGCCCGAGCAGTTCCTCGAGCGGACCTACACCAACGCCCTGCTGGTGATGAAGGACGGCAAGGTCGTCTCTGAAATCTACCGCAACGGCAGCACCGACAAGTCGCGCTTCATGGCCTGGTCGATGACGAAGTCGCTGACTTCGCTGCTGGTCGGCGTCGCGGTGTCGGAAGGCCGGATCAAGTCGATCGACCAGCCCGTCGTCGATTACCTGCCGGAACTGAAGGGCGGGGCCTACAACGGCGTCAGCATCCGCCAGGTCCTGCAGATGCGCTCGGGGGTCGACTACGAGGAGCGCTACGACTTCGCCAACCCCGGCATCGCGGCGCGCAACCACGAGGGCGCCCTCGTCACCAACACCGTCCGCTTCGCCGATGCGGCGCGGACCATCACCCGCAAGCACCCGCCGGGCGCGGTCTTCGAATACAAGACCCTCGACACCGCCGTGCTCGGCTGGCTGCTCGAGCGGGTCAGCGGCGGCTCCAACGTCGCTTCCTACATGGCCCAGCGCCTGTGGGAGCCGCTCGGCGCCGAGGCCGACGGGTTCTTCATCATGGACGGCCCGCCCGGGGTCGGCCGCGAATTCACCGGCGCGGGCTTCAACGCCACGCTCCGCGACTACGCTCGCGTCGGCCAGTTGGTCCTGAACCAGGGCAAGGTCGGCGACCGCCAGGTGGTCCCCGCCGCCTGGATCGCCGAGTCGACCTCGCCGGCCGCGGCCGAGGGCCCAATGGGCGGCTACGGCTACCAGTGGTGGACCATCCCCGGCTCGGACGCCTTCAACGCCATCGGCCTGCAAGGCCAGTTCATCTACGTCGATCCGCCGACCCGGACCGTGGTCGTCAAGCTCAGCTACTTCCCGCCGGGCGACGAGACCCCGTCGGGCGAGAGCCAGGCCTTCTTCAAGGCGGTCTCGGGCTGGACGCCGCGCTGATCGCAAACGCCGACAACAAGAAAGAACACAGAGGGAGATTGAGATGAGAACCCGAGGCCTGATCTGTTCGCACCTCGCCATCGCCGTCGCCGTCTGGGGTGCGCCCGCCTTCGCTCAGACCGAGGCTGCCCAGACCGACAGCGCCCTGGAGGAGGTGGTCGTCACCGCCCAGCGGCGGGCGGAAAACCTGCAGGAAGTGCCGATCGCCGCCACCGCCCTGACCGGCGATGACCTGCGTGAGAAGGCGATCACCCGTCTCATCGATCTGCAGGCGGCGACCCCGTCGTTGTCGATTGTCGACGCGGGCATCACTCAGGCGGTGAACATCCGCGGCATCGGCCTGGCCAGCGACTCGCCGAACGTCACGGCCGGGGTCGCGACCTATGTTGACGGCCTGTTCCAGCCGCCGATCGTGCAGTCGAACAGTTTCTACGACCTCGGCAGCATCGAGGTGCTGCGCGGCCCGCAAGGCACCCTGGTCGGCTCCAACTCGACCGGCGGCGCGATCTTCATCAACTCGCGCAACCCCGTCATCGGCGAGACCGGCGGATACGCCGAAGGCTCGATCTCCAACTACGACGGCCGGGCCGCGGAAGGCGCCGTCAACATCCCGGTGACCGATCAGTTCGCCGCCCGCGTCGCCGCCTTCGGCCGCCGCCGCGACAGCTTCTCGGAGGACGTCGGCCCGTTCGACAACAAGGCCGGGCGTCTGTCGGAATACGGCGCGCGCCTCGGTTTCCTGTGGGACCCGGGCGCCTTCCAGGCGCTGCTGAAGCTGCAGTTCAACGACCGGCGCACCGGCGGTTACGACTACCGGCCGGCGCCGGGCACCCTGTTCGCCCCGTTCCGGGTCGGCGGCATCCGCACGCTGAGCTACGACACCCCGACCAGCCGCAAGGAACGCGCCGACAGCGCGGGCCTGGAGCTGCGTCACGAGTTCGACAACGGTGTTGTCCTGCGCTCGCTCTCTGGCTGGCAGTGGAAGAGCATCCAGAACGTCAACGACGTCGACGCCTCCCAGGCCCCGATCACGGCCGGCGGCGAGACGGTGCAGGACTACTTCGCCGGCGAGCGTCAGCTCAGCCAGGAGTTCAACCTGATCTCCCCGACCTCCGGACCCTTCGACTGGATCCTCGGCGCCTACTACCAGCGCAACAACATCAAGGTGCGGATCTACAACGACCAGGCCGGGTTCCTGACCGATATCGAGCCGGACAACGCCCGCACCACCACCGGCGTCTTCGCCCAGGGCAATTACGAGCTGACCCCCGACCTCGAAGTCCAGCTCGGCGCCCGCTATTCGCACTACAAGGCCACCGGCTCGGGCGAGGTGCGGATCGGCCGCGGCATCCCGATCTTCCCGCCCAACGGCCTGCCGGTGTCGGACCTCTCGGGGTCGCACTCCGACAGCAAGGTCACCGGCAAGGCGGCGATCAACTGGAAGTTCGCGCCCGAGAACCTGCTCTACGCCTTCGTGGCGCGTGGTTATAAGCCAGGCGGCTTCAACTCGGTCGCCTCGGAGTTCGGCCCGGAAACGGTCATGAGCTACGAGACGGGCTGGAAGTCGACGTTCATGGATCGCCGCGTGCGCACCCAGCTGACGGCGTTCTACAACAAGTATAACGACTTCCAGTTCAACGTCGTCGAGCCGACCACCGGCTTCTCGGGCGTCGAGAACGTCTCGAACGTGACGCTGAAGGGCATCGAGGCGCAGGTCCAGGGCCGCTTCGGCGGCTTCGGCTTCGACGCCAACCTCGCCTACCTGCAGTCGCGGCTCAGCGAGCTGACCTTCATCAACACGCGGCGCCTGCCGTCGGGGACGCTCGGGCCGCAGTGCCCGGCGGGCGCGCCGTCCAACCCGCCAGTCTGCTTCGATTATGGTCCGTACACTGAGACGACGGGCGATGGGCCCAACCTCTACGCGCCGAAGTGGACCTACAGCGTCAGCGCCGAATACGAGTTCCAGCTGGCCAACGAGACCAGCCTGACGCCGCGGCTCAACTACGGCTACGTCGGGCGCCAGTACACCTACATCGGCTACTCGCCGCTGTCGGACCTCCTGGCCTCGCGCGGCCTGCTTTCGGGGTCCATCACCCTTCGTCGCGGCGACTGGCGGGTCGAAGTCTACGGCACGAACCTGACCGATAAGGAGTATGTCGCCGGTCAGCTGGGCGAGAACGAGTTCTATGGCCCGCCGCGGGAATACGGCCTGCGTCTGGGCATGACGTTCTAGTCGTCCGGCTCTATCATCCTCGCAAAATGGCGCCGTCGGTCGCGATGACCGACGGCGTCCTGATTGGGGCGGGGGCGCGATGCACGGGTCGGCGGGTGTGGGCCTGAACGGCGGGATATCCTTCTGGTACTCGGACATCGGCGGCCCGCCCGCCGCCCGACGACCGTCGCTGACGCAGGACCTGCAGGCCGACGTCTGCATCGTCGGGGCCGGCTTCACCGGCCTCTGGACCGCCTACCACCTGGCCCGCCAGAAGCCGGACCTCAAGATCGCCGTTCTGGAGCGCGAGTTCGCCGGCTTCGGCGCCTCCGGCCGCAACGGCGGCAACATGACCGGCCGTTTCCCGTGGTCGCGCGAGGTTTATCGGCGCCGGGCCTCCGACGACCGGCTGCTGGCCTTCGAGAAGGCCCTGCGCGCCACCCCGGCCGAGATCATGCGAACCGCCCAGGCCGAGGGCATCGACGCCGACTTCAGTCCGGCCGGCCATCTCAACGTCGCCACCACGCCAGCCCAGCGCGAGCGCCTGGAGGCGATGCTGCGGACCTACATCGAGCGCTACGGCTCGGACGAAGGCGTCCGGATGTTGGAGGCGGACGAGCTCGCCAAACGGGTGCGGATCAAGGGCGCGCTGTGCGCCGTCTATCAACCCCAGGCGATCCGCGTGCAGCCGGCCAAGCTGGTCCGCGGCCTCGCGCAGGCGGTCGAGCGGCGCGGCGTGACGATCTACGAGGGCACGGCGGTCGCCGGGATCGCGCCGCGCAAGGTGCGTACCGAGACCGGCCACACCGTCACCGCCGACGTGGTGATCCGCGCCACGGAGGGCTTCACGCCCGGGCTTCCTGGCGCCGAACGCGACCTGATCCCGCTGAACAGCGCCATCATCGTCACCGAGCCCGCGCCGCCGGAACGCATGGCCGAGGTCGGCTGGGAGGGCTCCGAGAACGTCAGCGAGATCTCGCATGGCTACAACTACTGCCAGCGCACCCGCGAGGGGCGGATCACCGTCGGCGGGCGCGGCGTGCCCTACCGCTTCGGCTCTGGCGTCGACCAGGGCGGCCGCACGCAGGACGCCACCATCGCGCGGCTGAAGGCCGACCTTGAGCGGCTGTTCCCCTCCCTCGCCGACCTGCGCATCGACCAGGCCTGGTGCGGCGTGCTGGGCGTGCCCCGGGACTGGTGTTCGCGGGTCAACTACGACCCGCGCACCGGCCTCGGCTGGGCTGGAGCCTACGTCGGCACCGGCGTCACCGCCTCGAACCTGGCTGGCCGGACTCTGGCCGACCTGATCCTCGAGCGGCCCACCGATTTGACCACCTACCCGTGGGTGAATTTTCCCACCCGGCGGTGGGAGCCGGAGCCTCTGCGCTGGCTGGGCGTCCACGCCATGTACCAGCTGTACGGCCTCGCCGACCGGCAGGAACTCGGCGGCGGCCTCACCTCGCCGCTCGCCCGCCTCGCGGACCGGATCACCGGCCGGACCTAGCCGGCGGCGTCCCTGTCTCGCGAATAGACAAAGCTCACGGCTTCGAAGGTCGCGACCACGTCGCCGTCCTGGTTCAGGGTTTCGGTCTTCACCGTGATCGCCCCGCGATGCTCGGCGAAGGCGTGGCGGCGGTTGGCGACGACCGTCACCCGGATCGACAGCCGGTCGCCCGGCCGCACCGGCTTCAGCCAGCGGATCTTGTCGACGCCCGGCGAGACCGAGTTGGCCACCGTCGACAGGAAATGGTCGACGTAGAGCCGCATGGTCAGGGCGATGGTGTGCCAGCCGCTGGCGATCAGTCCGCCGAACGGCCCGGCCTCGGCCAGGGCCTTGTCGGTATGCAGGGCCGGCTGCGGATCGTACTTCTCGGCGAACGCCAGCAGTTCCGCCTCGGTCATCTCGATCTCGCCGAAGGTGTACACCGCCCCCGGCACGTAGTCCTCGAGGTAGCGCTGATCGGCCGGCGGCAGCGGCGGAGACGTCTCGCTCATGTCAGCGGCTCCAGTCGAAAGCCCATGATCTGCCGCGCCTGGGCGGTGACCAGCCGCCCGACGGCGGGGTCCTGGACCGAACCGTCGGCGGCGAACGGCCTCTGCTCGGTCGAGTTGATGGCGATGCCGACCGGGGTCGGCCAGCCGCGCATGGCGTGGACGACCCCGCGCAGGGCGCTCAGCGTCACGCCGCCCGCCTGCCAGCCGGCGGCTGAGACGACCAGACCGACCGGCATGGCGTCGAGATAGACCCGCTCGTCGCCGCGGGTGTCCTCGAGCAGGTCGATGGCGTTCTTGACGATGCCGGAGACGCCGCCGTGATAACCCGGCGTGCCGATCACGAGGCCGTGGGCGCCGCGGACCGTGTCGACGAAGGTCTGCTCGGCGGCCGTGCGGCCGGGATCCTCGGGGTTGTAGTGCGGCAGGCCGGCCAGCATCGCGCCGTCGAACATCGTCGTGCGGGCTCCGAGCCGCTCGCATTCGGCCAGCACCGCCCGAACCAGAAGCTCGCTGGAGGAGCGGGGGCGCTGGGCGCCGCCGATCCCGACGACGTGGCGGCTCACGCGTCCGCCCCGGACATGACCATCTCAGACATGGGGACCTACTAACGCCCTTCCGGCCGCAAGAAAAACCAGGAACGCCCCAATCCCGTCGATGCGGGCCGGCCGGGACTTCGATCAAGCGGGCGCTTGATATTGATCTGGCGGCGGCCTCGGGCATGATCTAGGGGACAGCTCGACAACGAGAAAAAGAGATGGCGGTCCGCCAGGGGCCGCTCAGGGGAGGGAACTGCATGAGTGGCGCTGCGACGACCGCGTCCCGAGGCGTCGCCTTGCGTCGCCTGACCAACATTCTCGGCGGGTCGGCCGGCAACCTCGTCGAGTGGTTCGACTGGTTCGCCTACGCCGCCTTCTCCGTTTATTTCGCGCCGATCTTCTTCCCCGAAGGCGACGAGACCACGCAGTTCCTGCAGGCCGCCATCGTCTTCGGCGTCGGCTTCCTGGCGCGCCCCCTCGGCGCCTGGTTGATGGGGGTCTACGCCGACCGCAAGGGCCGCAAGGCCGCACTGACCCTGTCGGTCGGCATGATGTGCGCGGGCTCGCTGATCATCGCCCTGCTGCCGGGCTACGCCACGGTCGGCATGGCCGCTCCGGTCCTGCTGACCGTCGCCCGCCTGATCCAGGGCCTGAGCGTCGGCGGCGAGTACGGCGCCTCGGCGACCTATGTCAGCGAGATGGCGAGCAGCAAGTCGCGCGGCTTCTGGTCCGGCTTTCTCTACGTGACGCTGATCGGCGGCCAGCTGCTGGCGGTCCTGCTGCTGCTGATCCTCCAGACCCTGCTGACGCCGCAGGACCTGGAGCAGTGGGGCTGGCGCGTGCCGTTCTTCATCGGCGCCGGCCTCGCGGTGGTGGTGTTCTGGCTGCGCCGCGGCATCCATGAGACCGCGTCCTTTACCCAGGCGGACGCCCAGGAAGGTCGCGGCAAGACCATGCTGCTGTTCCTCGGCTACCCGAAGCAGACCCTGGCCATTTTTCTCCTGACCGCCGCCGGCGGCCTCGGCTTCTACGTCTACACGACCTACATGCAGAAGCTGCTGATCAACAGCGCCGCCGGGCCGGACGGGTCGGGGTTCAGCCGCGACGCCGCCTCGGCGATCATGACCTCGGTGCTGCTGGTGTTCATGATCCTGCAGCCGATCGTCGGCTGGATCTCGGACCAGATCGGCCGCCGCATCGTCCTCGTCGCCTCGTTCGGCATCGGCGCTGTGATCACCTATCCGATGTTCCTGGCCATCACCCAGGCGACCAGCGCCGTCGCCGCGGTCGGCCTGTGCCTGATCCCGCTGGTCGTGCTGTCCGGCTACACCTCGATCAGCGCCATCATCAAGGCCGAGCTGTTCCCGGCCCACGTCCGGGCGCTCGGCGTCGCGGTGCCCTATTCCCTGGGCCAGGCCCTGTTCGGGGGCAACGCCGAGGCGGTCGCGCTGGCCTTCAAGCGGGCGGGGGCGGAAGGCTCGTTCTTCGTGCTGATGTCGGTGATCCTTGCGATCGGCTGCGTGGTGGCCATTCTGGTCGGCGACACCAAGGCCAAGAGCCTGATCCTGGAGGACTGACCCGATGAGGAACCTCGCCATGGGATACGCCAGAACCCGCACCGCTCTGCTGTTCGCCGCGGTCTTCAGCCTCGGCCCGGTCGCCGCCGTCCCGGCTCAGGCCGCCGGCGAGAAGGTGACGATCTACCGCGACGCCTTCGGGGCGCCGCACATCTACGGCGATAGCGGCGAGGCGCTGTTCTACGCCGGCGGCTATGCGCTGATGCAGGACCGCATGGCCGAGTTCGAGCGCTCGCGCCGCATGGCGCTCGGCCGGATGTCCGAGGTCGACCCCAGCTTCGTCGAACGCGACAAGCAGGAGCGCCGCGCCAGCCTGACCCAGGCCGAGACCCGCACCATGTTCGAGGCCCTGGCCCCCGAGTACAAGCGCCTGATGACGGCGCAGCTCGCCGGCATCAACCGGGCTATCGACGAGGCCATCGCCGACCCGCAGAACAAGATGCCCTACGAGTTCGGCCGGATCTGGCAGGTCCAGCCGGAGCGGTGGTCGATGCACGACTACATCTCGGTCTACGCGCGCCATCGCCAATGGGCGATTTCCGACAGCGCCGAGCTGCAGAACATGGACCTCTACGCCTGGCTGGTCGGCAAGTACGGCGAGTCCGAGGCGCGGCTGATCTTCGATGACCTGCTGCCGTTCGACGACCCCGACGCCATCCCGCTGAACCCGTTCAAGGGTCCGCCGGCCTCCAGCCTGTCAGGCGAGGTCAACCCGCCGGTCCGGGCCGCGGCCGAGGAGCCCGCGCCCAGGGCCTTCGCGCAGAACGACTATCTGGGCCTTGAGGCGAGCGGTGCGGCGCGACCCGTCCAGATGGCGATGTCGGCGCCCCTGCGGCCGGTCCCGTCGGAAAGCCGCTCGGTGCTGATCGGCCCGCAGCGCTCGGCTTCGGGCAATGTCCTGATGCTGCAGGCGACCTCCGATGGGCCCCACGTCCGCTACGTTGGCGGCGGCTTCGACGCCTATGGCTACACCCGCCAGGGCGCCGGCCCGCTGGTCATGGGCCGCGGCCCCCGCCACGGCTGGCTGCAGAACGTCGGCATGGACGACCAGGTCGACGTCTTCGCCGAGAAGCTGAACCCGGAGAACCGCTACCAGTACTGGTACAAGGGTCAATGGCGCGACATGCAGCGCCGCACCGAGGTCATCAAGGTCCGCGGCAAGCCCGACGTCGAGTACGAGATCGCCTCCACCGTTCACGGCCCGATCGTTCGCTGGGACGTCGCCGGCGGCCGCGCCTATTCCGAGAAGAACGCCGTCCGCACGACCGAGCTCGGCGACTGGGTCTGCAACCTCGAATGGATGCGCGCCAAGACGCTCGCCGAGTTCGAAAAGTCCCTGCCGGGCTGCACCGGCAGCGCGACGATCAACTACGGCGGCGAGGACGGCACGATCGCCAACTGGCACGTCGGCATCCGTCCGATCCGCGCCGAGGGGCTCGACCCGCGACTGCCGACGCCCGGCACCGGCGAATACGAATGGCGCGGCGAGACGCCCTTCGCGAAGTGGTCGAAGTTCAAGAACCCGCCGGAGAACTTCTTCCACGCCTGGAACACGCGCCCGTCGACCGCCGTCACCTATCGCGATAACGCCCGCTGGGGCGCCACCTCGCGCAACTACCGCGCCTATGACCTGGTGCGGCCGCTGCAGAAGGTCACGCTGAAGGACTTCCACGAGGTCAACCGCAAGCTCGGCAACGGCTGGGGCGGGGCCGACGCCTCGATCGTCAGCGCCAAGTTCTTCGCCGCCGACCTGCGCCGGGCCGTGGCGGGGGATCCGCGCCTCGAGCAGGCGGTCGAGCTGATGGCCGGTTGGAACGCCACTCTCGAAGACCTCGACAAGGACGGCCGTTACGACAGCCCGGCGACGCCGCTGATGATCCGCTGGCTGAAGGTCGCCAAGGCGGAGATCCTCGACGATGACCTCGGCGAATGGGCCTCGCGCGCCGCCGGCGGATACCAGACCGCCGTCCTGCACCGCGCCATTCAGGGCCAGGCCGCGGGCCTGCCGGTCAAGCACGACTGGTTCAACGGCCAGGGCCGCGACGCGGTCCTGCGCCGCACCGTGGCCCGCACCGTCGATGAGCTGACCAAGGAATTCGGCACGGCCGACATGACCGCCTGGCGGATGCCGATCTACTGGCGCTACTACGACCAGGCGCAGTTCGGGAAGCATCCGGAGCAGCCCTCGCGCCGGCCGGGGGCTCACCGCGACGCGTTCGTGGTCGCTTCCGGAACCACCGCCGCCAGCCTCGGCCTCACGCCCTACGCCATTCCCGACAACGGCTCGGAGCAATGGAACGGCATGATGGAGATCAGCCGGACCGGCGGCGTCGTCATGGACGTCAGCCCGATGGGCGGCCAGAACCAGTTCATCAACCTCGAAGGCAAGGCGACCAAGCACATCGGCGACCAGCTGATGCGGCACGCCAACTTCGACCTCAAGACGGTGCCGATGAGCCTCGCAGCGGTCCGGCGTGAAGCCGAGTCCGAAGTGACGCTGGACGTGCCGAAGTTCGACTGAGAATAGGATTACCGCCGCCATGGCTTTCGACCATCAAGACGCCCGCAAGACCTATCGCTGGGACGACCCGCTGGACCTCTCCGGCCGGCTCACCGAGGACGAGCGCCTCGTCGGCGAGGCGGCCCGCGCTTACGCCCGCGACCGGTTGCTGCCGCGCGTCGTCTCGGCCTATGCGGAGGAGCGGTTCGATCGCGAGATCATGACCGAGCTCGGCGCGCAGGGCTTCCTGGGCGCCACCCTGCCGGAAGAGTTCGGCGGCTCGGAGGTCAGCCATGTCGCCTACGGCCTGATCGCCCGCGAGATCGAGGCGGTGGATTCCGGCTACCGCTCGGCAATGAGCGTGCAGTCCTCGCTGGTCATGTACCCGATCTACGCCTTCGGCTCAGACGAGCAGAAGCGCCGCTTCCTGCCCGGCATGGCGCGCGGCGAGATCGTCGGCTGCTTCGGCCTGACCGAGCCGGACGGGGGCTCCGACCCCGCTTCGATGCGCACCACCGCCCGCGAGGCCGACGGCGGCTATGTGCTCAACGGCGCCAAGATGTGGATCACCAACTCGCCGATCTGCGACGTCGCGCTGGTGTGGGCCAAGCTCGACGGCGTGATCCGCGGCTTCCTGGTCGAGCGCGGCGCCAAGGGCTTCGAGACGCCGACCATCCGCAACAAGCTGTCGCTGCGCGCCTCGGTGACCGGCGAGATTTCGCTGTCGGACGTCTTCGTGCCGGCCGACATGATCCTGCCGGGCGTCACCGGTCTGAAGGGCCCGTTCTCCTGCCTCAACAAGGCCCGCTACGGCATCGCCTGGGGCGCGATGGGCGCGGCCGAGTTCTGCCTCCATGCGGCGCGCGAATACACCGCCAGCCGCTCGCTGTTCGGCCGGTCGCTGGCCTCGCGCCAGCTGGTCCAGAAGAAATTGTCGGACATGTCGACGGAGATCGCCCTCGGCTTCGAAGGCGCGCTGGCCCTCGGTCGCCTGCTCGACGAGGGCGCCTGGGTGCCCGAGGCGATCTCGATGATGAAGCGCAACAACTGCGGCAAGGCGCTGGACATCGCGCGCGTGGCGCGGGACATGCACGGCGGAAACGGAATCGCCGGCGAGTATCACGTGATGCGTCACGCGGCGAACCTGGAGACCGTCAACACCTACGAAGGCGCCCATGACGTTCACGCCCTCATCCTCGGCCGGGCGATCACCGGCGAGAGCGCGTTCTAGGACGACGTCGGCGGCGGCGGGCGCCTGAGGTGACGTCGCAAGCAGCACCTCTCCCCGCCGTCGCTCCGGGCGGCGAGGGCGGCGCCCGGCGGTGGGAAATCGTCGAGGCCGCCGCGCAGCTCTTCGCCGAGCGCGGCTACAAGAACACCTCCGTGCGCGACATCGGCGAGCGGGTCGGCCTGCTCAGCGGCTCGCTCTACTACCACATCCGCTCGAAGGAAGAGCTCTACCTCGAGGTCCACGAGTTCGCCATGAAGCGCTCCAGCGGCGAACTCAAGGCGGCTGCGGCGGCCCACGACGATCCGTGGGAGCGGCTGCGCGCCGTCTGCGTCCGCCATGTGGAGATGCAGGTCGATCCCGACGCCGTCACCGCGCCGCTGATGGCCGACCTGCCGACCCTCAGCCCCCATCTGCAGGCCAAGCTGATCGAGCAGCGCGACGCCTACGAGGACATGTTCCGCGGCCTCGTCGCCGACCTGCCGCTGGCGCCCTCCGCCGACCGCAGCGTCACGCGCCTGCTGCTGCTGACGCTGCTGAACAACGTCCGCACCTGGTATCGGCCGGGGCGGCTCAGCGCCCGCGAGATCGCCGACCACATTTATCTGCTGTTCCGCGGCCTGCAGGCCGAGGCGCGCGGCTAGCTTCAGCCGCCGCGCTTCAGGGTCTCGCGGGCGATGATCACCTGCTGGATCTGGCTGGTGCCCTCGTAGATCCGGAAGATGCGGACGTCGCGGTAGAACCGCTCGATCCCGTGGTCGGCGACATAGCCCGAGCCGCCGAAGATCTGCACCGCGCGGTCGGCGAC
>NZ_JBIIGK010000205.1:0-4215 GCF_044236515.1 Phenylobacterium sp. | reverse complement strand
GTGGACGATGTCTCCGGGTTCGGCCCCGTGCGGGCGCAACCTGTCGATGAGGGTGGTGTAGCGCCCCTCCGGCACGAAGCAGATGTCCTGGCTGTCCGGCTTGTCGGCGGCGACCGTCAGGCCGAGATCCAGGGCGGCCGCGCGGACCGCCGGCTTCGGCAGGCCGCCGAGCGGGAAGCGCAGGAAGTCGAGCTGTTCCGCCGTGGTGGCGAACAGGAAGTAAGACTGGTCACGGGCCGGGTCGAAGGCGCGGTGCAGCTCGGGACCGGCCGCCCCCACCTCGCGGCGGACGTAGTGGCCGGTGGCCATGGCCTGGGCGCCGAGGTCCCGCGCCACGTCCAGCAGGTCGCGGAACTTCACCGTCTGATTGCAGCGGATGCAGGGGATCGGCGTCTCGCCGCGCAGGTAGCTGTCGGCGAAGTCCTCGATGACCTGCTGCTTGAAGCGGCTTTCGTAGTCGAGGACGTAATGCGGAATGCCGATGGCGTCGGCCGCCATCCGCGCATCGTGGATGTCCTGGCCGGCGCAGCAGGCGCCCTTCTTCTGGATCGCCGCGCCGTGGTCGTAGAGCTGCAGGGTCACGCCGACGACGTCGTAGCCGGCTCGGGCCAGCAGGGCGGCGGTGACGGTCGAGTCCACCCCGCCGGACATGGCCGCCACAATCCGGGCGCCTTGCGGCAGGCGCACGGCGTCGCGGACGACCTGGACGAGGTCGTCGGACGGGGACGCGGCGATGGCGGCGTGGGCGGTCATCGGGGCCTATGTAGCTGTGGCGGCTCGGGTTTGCGAGGGGCGGACCGTCCTCACCCCCGATGAGACAGCCGCCTGCGGACAAGCGTCACAGAAAAGCGGCATTGCCGGTTCAGGTTCTTCCCATCGAGGGAAGGCAAGCGATGACCGAGTACCGGATCTACGTGCTGAACCGCGACGAGCAGGTGACGCGGGAGCTGTCGACGACGGTCGCGCAGGACACGGCCGCCCTGCAGCGCGCCGAGGACGCCTATGCCGGCGAGTATGCGGCGGAAGTCTATGAAGGCGAGCGCCTGGTGGCGCGGCTCGGCGGGCCGCTGCTGCTGGACGCCTGAAGCCTTCTCCCCCTAAGGGGCCTACCGCTGCAGGAGGTTGAGCAGCGAGGTGCTCTGCAGGGTCATGAACACCTGCGCCGCCGCCTGGACCGAGAACTGCGCCGCCTGGAGCTCGGTGATCGCCTTGGCCGGATCGGCGTCGGTGACGTCGCCCATCATGCCGGCCAGTGTGGCGCCGCGGGTCTCGATGTTGTCGAGCACCTGATCGACGCGCTGCTGCACGAGGCCGTTGCGACCGGTGACGACCGTGAGGTCGGAGCGGATGTTCTCCCAGGCCGCAAGCTGGCTCTCCAGGAACGAGGCCTGGGCGTCGGTCAGCTTGCCGTCGAGCGGGCCAAGGCCGCTGGCGTGGAAATCCTGGATCGCCTCGAAGGCGGTGAGCAGCTCGGTTCCGAGCTCGGTCGCCAGAATGCCGGTGGTGACAACGGTGGAGTCGTCGAGTTGCGCCTTGGTCAGGAAGTCGTCGTTCTTGAAGAAGCTGGCGATCGGCGCCGCCGTCAGATCGGCCATCGACTGGGCGGTCACCGGCTGGGTGTCGACCTGTCCGCCGGCGAACAGGAATTTGCCGCCGTAGCGGGTGTTCATGCCCTGCACGGCGTTGCGGAACTGGGCCTCCAGCTCCTCCATCAGCGCCCCGGCGTCGCCGGCGGCGACGGCGTCGAGGATCACCTGGCGGCTGGCGGTGGCGGCGCCGGCGACCTGGTTCAGGGCCATGTCCTGGGTCGCCAGCTTGTCGGACATCATCATGCCCTGGTCGGCGTAGGACTCCAGCCGCGTCTGGGTGGAGCGCATGGCCGTCAGCATCTCGGCGTTGCGGGCGTAGGATTTGAGGTCCGAGCCGAGCTTCTGGGTCGAGACGCGGTCGTTGGCCTCCGACTGGCGCGCCTGCGCGGCGAGCAGATTGGCGAGGACCGAGTTGTAGTTGCCGGCGGTGGAGACGCGGGTGACCATCGGACGGTCCTCCTCAGACCATCTGGACCAGGAGGTCGAACAGTTCGTTCGCCGCCTGGATCATGCGTGCGGAGGCGTTGAACGCCTGCTGGTAGGTGGTGAGGTTGACCAGCTCCTCGTCGAGGTTGACCCCTTCGATCGACTGGCGGCGGGCGTTGGCCTCGTTGAGCACCGCCTCGGCGCTCTTGGCGCGGGTCTCGGCGGAGGCCGCCTCGCGGCCGATCGAGCCGCCAAACTCGCCGGCGTAGCGCGAGACGCTCATCGCCACGTTGCCGAGCGTGCCGGCCGCCTGGAAGCCGGTGACGACCTCGCCGGAGGTCGACAGGGCCAAGGCCCCGCGGCCGTCGCCCGGCCGCAGGCTGGGCTGGCCGGCGGCGACCGTGAGGTCGAGCTTGCCGAAGGCGAGCTTGGTCGGATCGTTGGTCAGGGCGGCGTTGACCTGGAAGCGGCCGGCGCGGGCCGACCGCTCGGCGGTCCCGAGGCCGAACAGCTGGCTGACCGACGGACCGCCGGCCCCGCGCTGGGTGGCGTCGGTGATGACCGACAGCCGGGCGTCGGCCGGCGCGACGCCGGCAAAGCTGAGGGCCCCATTGGCGTTGAGGCTGAACTGGCCATAGAGCCCGACGCCGGTCGCCGGGCTGTTCAGCGTCGCCAGCAGGTCGGCCATCGTCGTGCCGGCCGGGATGGTGACGGTCACCTCCTGCAGCGGCCGGCCGTCGCCCTGGGAGACCATGAACTTGACCTGATCGCCGGGCGTGAAGCCGTGCGGATCGGCGGTGGTGAGGCCGGTCTCGTAGGTGGTGTAGCCCTGCGAACGGACGAGGTCGTTGAGACCGAAGAAGTGAGAGAAGCCGCGGCCGGCCTTCTGCGACGTGCCTTCGTCGACGGCGAGGCCGTTGGAGGGGTTCGCGGCGGTCAGCGACAGGGCGCCGTCCGTAAAGGTGGCGGTCGCCGCGCCGCCAAGGGCGGTGTTGACGTCGGCCAGGAAGCTGCCGGCGGCGAAGGCGGTCGCCGGGCCGCCGTCGACGCTCATGGTCTGGGCGTCGAAGTCGATCTGCACCTGCCGCTGGACCACGCCGGCCGAATTGACGACGGCCAGCGTCGTCTGGCCGGTGAAGCCGCCGATCGCGGTCGGCAGATCGAAGCCGGTCAGGCGACCGGTCAGGGCGTTCGGCGCCGGCATGGCGCTGGCGGCGTTGTGGGCGGCGTTGAGGCGTTCGGCGGCGCGGGCGACGAACTCGCCGAGCTGGTCGGCGAGGCCGGGCAGCTTCTGGTCGCGCAGGTCGAGGAGTCCGCGGATCTCGCCGCCGGGGACCTGGATCGCCTGCGGCGAGCCGATGCCGCCGGCCGGAGAGACCTGGATATAGCCGGGGGTGGAGTCGGACCGGACATAGGTCAGGGTCGCGGCGCCGTCGCCGGCCAGCTTGACGCCCTCGGCCGAGCGGATGTCGACGCCGCCGCCCGGCCGGCGGACGACCTGAACGCTCATCAGGCTGGAAAGCTCGTCGATCAGGCCGGACTGGATGTTCTCCGAGCCCGAGGAGTCCTGCTCGATCAGCCAGGCGCGGCTGATGTCGGCGTTGAGGCGGTTGATCTCTTCCAGGAGGTCGTTGGCCCGCTCGACGTTCGAGCCGATGCGCGCATCGACCGTGCGGCCGATCTCGCGCAGCTGGGTGTTGATGCGCCCAGCCTCGGACAGGAAGTCCTGGACGTTGGCCAGCGCCTGGCTGCGCACCAGGCTGGATGAGGGATCGTCGGCGGCGGCGGCGAAGGAGGCATAGGCCTTGTCGAGCCGGTTGAAGAAGAAGGCGTCGCTGGACGGGTTGCCGAACAGCGCCTGGGCGTTGTCGAAATACTCCGAGACGACGTTCCAGCGGGCGGCGTCGGAGCTGGCGGTCAGGGTGGCGAGCTGGAGGTACTGGTCGGTGACCCGTTTGACAGCGGTGACCTCGACGCCCATGCCGACGCCGTTGACCACCACCGGCCGCTGCTCGACCGTCTTGCGGACGTAGCCGGGCGTGTTGACGTTCGAGATGTTGTCGGAAACCGCGCGCAGCCCGGTCTGGGCCGCCATCAGCCCGGACGTCGCGGTCTTGAGCGTCACGTTGAGCGACATCGTCTAGCTCTCCGCCCGGCAAAGGCTGCGCGACCCGGCGGATTCTGCCGGGAAAATCTTAGA
>NZ_JBIIGK010000204.1:0-4224 GCF_044236515.1 Phenylobacterium sp. | reverse complement strand
GGAAGGGTCTTAAATGAGCCGGCGCGGACACAAAACAGGGAAGTCCGGAACGGGTGCGGCCAAGCTGACGTTAGTGCGCCGAGCCTTCAGGATGGGCTCGCAGTCTGAGGAGTAGTGTCCATGCTTAAATGGGCCCTGATCTTCGCGGTGATCGCCCTGATCGCCGGCGCCCTTGGCTTCGGCGGCATCGCCGGCGCTTCGGCCGGTATCGCGAAGATCCTGTTCTTCCTGTTCGTCGTCGGCTTCCTGGTGTTCCTCGTCATGGGCCTCGTGGCCGGACGAAAGATCACCCGCTAGCCGGACTTGCCGGAGAAACGAGACGCCCGCCCTCGCAAGGGGGCGGGCGTTTGCGTGTCTGCGTCCCTGGCCTTCCGAGGTCTCAGGCGACCCGAACGCGCGTGGTGCTTTCCGGCAGGTCCTGCCCAAAGGCGCGCTGGAAGAATTCGGCGACGGTGCCGCGCTCCAGCTCGTCGCACTTGTTGAGGAAGGTCAGCCGGAAGGCGAAGGCGATGTCGCCGTCGAAGATCTCGGCGTTCTGCGCCCAGGTGATGACGGTCCGCGGGCTCATGACCGTCGAGATGTCGCCGTTCATGAAGGCGTTGCGGGTCATGTCGGCGACCTTGACCATCGCGGCGATGGTCCGCTTGCCCTCGGCGGTCTGATAGGCCGGGGCCTTGGCGAGCACGATCTCCGCCTCGATGTCGTGATCGAGGTAGTTGAGGGTGGTGACGATCGACCAGCGGTCCATCTGGCCCTGATTGATCTGCTGGGTGCCGTGATAGAGGCCGGTGGTGTCGCCGAGGCCGATGGTGTTGGTGGTCGAGAACAGCCGGAACCACGGGTTCGGCCGGATCACCCGATTCTGGTCGAGCAGGGTCAGCTTGCCCTGGGCTTCCAGCACCCGCTGGATGACGAACATCACGTCCGGGCGGCCGGCGTCGTATTCGTCGAAGACGAGGGCGATCGGCCGCTGGATGGCCCAGGGCAGCATGCCTTCACGGAACTCGGTGACCTGCTTGCCGTCCTTCAGAACGATGGCGTCCTTGCCGACGAGGTCGATGCGGCTGACGTGGCTGTCGAGGTTCACGCGGACCAGCGGCCAGTTCAGCCGCGCCGCCGCCTGCTCGATGTGCGTCGACTTGCCGGTGCCGTGGTAGCCCTGGACCATCACCCGGCGGTCCTTGGCGAAGCCGGCGAGGATGGCGCGGGTGGTTTCCGGGTCGAAGCGGTAGGAGGGATCGATCTCCGGCACATGCGGATCGCGCTCGCGGAAGGCGGGCACCTTCATGTCGAAGTCGACGCCGAACACCTCGCGCGCCGAGACGGTGTGGTCGGGGACCAGGGAAACGAGCTTGTCGTCGGTGGTGTCGAAAGCGGCCATGGCGGGATCGATTACAGGCTGAATGGGGTCGGGGAAAGCGGGCCCGGAAGCTATTGAGCGCCTATTCGGCGGCTTCCAGGGCCCGGGCGGCCTTGTCGCGTTCGATTTCGGCGGCGCGGGCTTCGACGAGTTCGACGATGTGGTCGACCATGCGGTCGTTGTCGAGCTTATGGTCCGGACGGCCGGCGACATAGACCATGCCCGCGCCCTTGCCGCCGCCGGTGAAGCCGATGTCGGTCATCAGCGCCTCGCCCGGGCCGTTGACGACGCAGCCGATGATCGACAGCGACAGCGGCGTCGAGACGTGGGCCAGCCGCTGTTCGAGGGCCTCCACCGTCTGGATGACGTTGAAACCCTGCCGGGCGCAGGACGGACAGGCGATGATGTTGACGCCGCGGTGGCGCAGGCCGAGCGACTTCAGGATGTCGAAGCCGACCTTGACCTCTTCCACCGGATCGGCCGCCAGGCTGACGCGGATGGTGTCGCCGATGCCGGCCCACAGCAGGCTGCCCAGGCCGATCGCGGATTTCACCGTGCCGGTCCGCAGGGCGCCGGCCTCGGTGACGCCGAGGTGCAAGGGGCAGTCGATGGCCTCGGCGAGCATCTGGTAGGCCGCGACGGTCATGAAGGCGTCGGAGGCCTTCACGCTGATCTTGAACTCGTGGAAGTCGTGGTCCTGGAGGATGCGGGCGTGGTTCAGCGCGCTCTCGACCATGGCGTCGGGGCAGGGCTCGCCGTACTTCTCCAGAAGCTCGCGCTCCAGACTGCCGGCGTTGACGCCGATGCGCATGGAGCAGCCGTGGTCGCGCGCCGCCTGGACGACCTCGCGCACCCGGTCGGGCGAGCCGATGTTGCCGGGATTGATCCGCAGGCAGGCCGCGCCGGCCTGCGCCGCCTCGATGCCGCGCCGGTAGTGGAAGTGGATGTCGGCGACCAGCGGGACCTTGGCTTCCCGCGCGATGGTCCTGAAGGCGGCGGTGGAGTCCTCGTCCGGGCAGGAGACGCGGACAATGTCGGCGCCGGCATCTTCCAGGCGGCGGATCTGGTCGATCGTCGCCGCCGCGTCGGCGGTGACGGTGTTGGTCATCGACTGGACGGTGATCGGCGCGTCGCCGCCGACCTCGACCGATCCGACGCGGATCTTGCGCGACGGCCGCCGATCGATGCGCCGCCACGGCCGGACGTGGGTGTGGTCGAGGGTGCTCATGTGCGCTGCAAAATAGGCGGTTTCCGGGCAAAGCCCAAGGCCGGCGCTGATGCAAGATTCCGACATGCGGCTGTCGGATTTGCGTGCTGTCGTGCGTTCCTCGGGGAACAGCAAAGGAGAACGCGCGATGCCCTACGTCGACGGTTTCGTGGTTGCGGTGCCCAAGGCCAACATCGACCGCTACAAGCAAGTGTCCCGCGAGGCGGGCGAGATCTGGATGGAGAACGGAGCGCTGTCCTACGTCGAATGCGTCGGCGACGACGTGCCGGACGGCGAGGTGACCTCCTTCCCGATGGCCGTGAAGGCCAAGGACGACGAGGTCGTGGTGTTCTCCTGGATCACCTACGAGAGCCGCCAGAAGCGGGACGAGATCAACGCCAAGGTGATGGCCGACCCGCGGCTGAAGGGGCCCGACCAGATGCCGTTCGACGGCAAGCGGATGATCTTCGGCGGCTTCCAGTCGATCCTGGAGCTCTGAGCCCCTGAGCTCTGCGCACCAGCCGCATCGCGCGGCTGGTGCCCCCTCCCGGACTCGAACCGGGATACCTCTCGGTGGGCGATTTTGAGTCGCCTGCGTCTACCAATTCCGCCAAGGGGGCCGCGCCCCGCGTCATAGCCCAACCGGCCGGCGACGCAAACGCGTCCGGACATGTGCTAGGCTGTCCGGATGACATCCTCCCCGAAAGACGACCCCGCCGAGACCCCGATGCAGCGCGCCCTGCGCCTGAAGAAGGCGGCCCTGGACGCCAAGCCGAAGGCGCCGGGCGCCAAACTGAGCCCGACCCGGAACACCGGCATGGCGGCGGGCGCTTCCAAGCCGTGGATGAAGAAATAGGCGCATGGCGGGTCTGAAGGACAAACGCGGGTTCATCGACAAGGAGCGGCTCGACCTGTCGGAGCGGCAGGCGGTCGAGTACTGGATGAAGCGCTGGGGCGTGACGCGCGACCAGATCGTCGCCGCCCATCGCAAGGTCGGCCGGCTGACCAAGGACATCGCCGCCGAGCTCGGCAAGAAGCGCTAGCATGGCCGTCGCGTTCACGCGGGAAGAGGACTACGAGGCCCAGGCCGCCGACCTGCCGGACCGGCCGATCTCGCCGCACGCGAACCTGGTCACGGCCGAAGGACTCGCGGCCATCGAGGCGGAGCTGGCGCAGGCGCGGGCGGCCTATTCGGCGGCGCAGGCGGCGGGCGGGGTCAGCTCGGACCGGACGGCCATGGCGCGGGCGACGCGGGACCTGCGCTACTGGTCGGCGCGCCGGGCGAGCGCCCAGCTGACCGAGCCGGCCCTGATCCCCGGCCAGGTGCAGTTCGGCCGCACGGTGCGGATCGGCCGCGAGGATGGGCGCGAACAGGCCTTCCGGATCGTCGGCGAGGACGAGGCCGATCCGGCGGCGGGGAAGATCTCCTATGTCGCGCCCCTGGCGCGGGCGCTGCTCGGCAAGTCGGTCGGCGACGAGGCGATGGTGGCCGGCTCGGCGGTCGAGGTCCTGGCGGTGGATTGAAACCCCAGGCTGCGGTTAATGCTGAATTCGCCCTCCCGTTTAACCGCTCGTCAAATCCGCCATGGCAAAGCTCGGGAGGCCATGGAGAAGAACGTGGAAATCACTTCCGAAACGCGTCGCGGCAAGAAGCCGG
>NZ_JBIIGK010000203.1:0-4241 GCF_044236515.1 Phenylobacterium sp. | reverse complement strand
TCGAAGACCCATACCGCGGTGAAGATCGCTCCGCAGTACAAGTCGGGCTCGACGACCTATGTGCTCGACGCCAGCCGGGCGGTGGGCGTGGTCTCGAACCTGTTGTCGCCGACCGAGCGCGAGCGGTTCGAGGCGCAGACTGCGGCGGAATACGTGAAGGTGCGCGAGCAGTACGCGCGCGGGCAGGGGAACCGGGCTCGCGCCAGCCTGGCCGACGCGCGGGACAACGCCTTCCCCATCGACTGGTCGGCCTATGATCCGCCGACCCCCTCGTTCCTCGGGACGCGGGCGTTCGCGCCCTATGACCTGAACGAGCTGCGCCGGCACATCGACTGGACGCCGTTCTTCGCCAGCTGGGAGCTGGTCGGCCGTTACCCCGACATCCTGCAGGACGACGTGGTCGGCCAGGCGGCGCGCGACCTGTTCGCCGACGCCGAGCGGATGCTGGACCGGATCATCCAGGAGGGCCTGTTGGAGGCGCGCGGCGTGGTCGGCTTCTGGCCGGCCAACGCCGACGGCGATGACATCGTCGTCTACGCTGACGAGAGCCGCACCACCGAACTGGCCCGCCTGCACAGCCTGCGCCAGCAGATGATCAAGTCGGGCGACGGCGCCAACGTCGCCCTGTCGGACTTCATCGCCCCGGTCGGCACGCGGCCGGACTGGATCGGCGGCTTTGCGGTCACCGCCGGCCACGGCGAGCTGGAACTGGCCGCCGAGTTCAAGGCCAAGGGCGACGACTATTCGGCCATCCTGTCAACGGCGCTGGCCGACCGCCTGGCCGAGGCTTTCGCCGAGGCGCTGCACCGCCGAGTCCGGACGGAACTTTGGGGCTATGCGCCGGACGAACCGTTCGACGTCGAGGCGATGATCGCCGAGAAATACCGCGGTATCCGCCCGGCCGCGGGTTATCCGGCCCAGCCCGACCACACCGAGAAGGCGACGCTGTTCCGGCTGCTGGATGCGACCTCGGCGACTGGGATGGCGCTGACCGAGAGCTTTGCGATGACGCCGCCGGCCGCGGTCTCCGGGCTCTATTTCGGCCATCCGGAGTCGCACTACTTCGGCGTCGGCCGCATCGAGCGCGACCAGGTTGAGGACTATGCCCGCCGCAAGGGCTGGGACCTGGCGACAGCCGAGCGCTGGCTGGCCCCGATCCTGAACTACGAGCCGGGCTGAGCGTCGAGGGCGGCCAGGATCAGGCCGCCGGCAGGATGACGGTGAAGGTCGAACCGTGGCCGACCTTGCTCTCGACAGTGATCTCCCCGCCCATCTGCCGGGCCAGGCGCTCGGAAATCGCCAGGCCCAGGCCGGTGCCGCCGAACTCGCGCGAGATGGCCGCGCCGCCCTGCTCGAACCGCTCGAAGACCCGCCCGAGGTTCTGCTCCGGGATGCCGACGCCGGTGTCGCGCACGGCGAGCTGGATTTCGCCGCCGCTCACCGAAGCGGAGACGGCGATCTCGCCCTTGGCTGTGAACTTCACCGCATTGCCGATCAGGTTGACCAGGACTTGCCGCAGCCGCGCGGGATCGACCGCGGCGCGGGGCAGGACGTCGGCGACGTGCAGGTGCAGCGCAAGCCCCTTTTCGGCAGCGCGCTCGGTAAACAGCTCGACCGCGGAGCGGACCACCGGACCGACATCGATCGGCTCGCCGCCGACCTCCGCCGCGCCGGCCTCGAGCTTGGCCAGGTCGAGCACGTCGTTGACGATGGTCAGCAGCTTCTCGCTCGCCGTCTTGGCCTTGAGGGCCATGCCTTTCTCCCGCTCCGGAAGGTCGGGGGAGGCGGCGAGGAGGGCGTTGAAGCCGATGACGCTGGTCAGCGGCGTGCGCAGCTCGTGAGTCATGTTGGCGAGGAACTCGGACTTCGCCTCAGTCGCCGCCTCGGCCCGGCGGGTGGCCATGGCGTAGCGCTCGGCCATCAGCCGCAGGTCCATCTCGTTGACGACGACATTGGCGAGGGTCTGGAGTCGGCGCTTCTCGACCTCGCTCAGCGGCGCGCGCGGGGTCCGGTCGATGACGCAGAGAGCGCCGAGCCGGTGGCCGCTGCGCAGCCGCAGCGGCGCGCCGGCGTAGAAGCGGATGTTCGGATCCTCGAGCACCAGCGGGTTGTCGCGGAAGCGGTCGTCCTGCTCGGCGTCGGGCACCACCAGCACCTCGTCGCCGAGGATGGTGTAGCGGCAGAAGGCGTGCTCGCGCGGGGTCTCGTTCCCGTCGAGGCCGACGATCGACTTCATCCACTGGCGGTCCGAATCGATCAGCGTCATGGCGGCGATCGGCGCGTCGAAAAGGTCGGCGGCCAGGGCGACGATCCGGTCGAACGCCGCCTCGGGCGGCGTGTCCATGATCGCGTACTCGCGCAGCGCGGCGAGCCGCCCTTCCTCGTCGATACTGAACATCGCCCGCCCGCCGTTCCGAATAGCGCGGCCATTCTAGGAATCCGCCCGGCGAAGACAATTCTCCGCTTTGCCTCAGGGCAGGATGTGGGCTCGCCTCTCCAGGAGGCGACTGCGTCGCTGGCGCGAGTTGGCAAGCGCGGCGGGGTCAGTCATATCCGTCCCCAGACCAAAGGTCAGTTGGGGGAGCGGGTTTGGGCCCTTCGGAGGTCTCCGGGAGCCGTGCGGACGAGGGCGTGCTGCTGCGCACGTTCCTGGAGAAGCGTGAGGCCCTGGTGCTGTTCCTGGCCGCCCGAACCCGTTCGATGGGCGAGGCCGAGGACCTCGTCCAGGATCTCTATATAAAGCTGCAGGGCATGGACGGGGCGATGGAGGTCCGCGCGCCGGTCGCCCTGCTGTTCCGCATGGCCTCCAACCTGATGGTCGACCAGGTGCGGAGCGCTCAGCGTTCGGCCCGCCGCGACGGCCAGTGGCGGCGCGAGACCCGCGACAGCCTTGGCGGCGAGGACGTGGTTTCCGGGCCGACGGCGGACGAGATGCTGATCAGCCGCGAGCGGGCCCGACAGCTGGCCCAGGCGGTGTCCGAATTGCCCCCGCAGATGGGCCGGGCGTTCCGGCTGCACAAGCTCGAGGGGCTGAGCCAGGCGCAGACCGCCGAGGCGATGGGCGTGTCGCGCAAGATGATCGAACAGCACATCCAGGCCGCCGTCCGCCGCCTGACCGAACGGCTGCGGTCATGAGGACAAAGGTTTTTCGCATCCGACCTAGGGGAGACGCGCCGCGGCGCCGTCTCATCGACTGTCCGGCGCATAAGGCGCTGGCCGAGCAGGCACGCCCATGAACAGCAGCATGACAGCGCAGGAGGAGACGGCCCTGGCCGAAGCCGCCGGCTGGCTCGCGCGGCTGCAGGGTCCTGAGGTCTCCGAGCATGACGGCCTGGCGTTCGACGCCTGGCTGGCGATCCCCGGCCACCGGGCCGCCTACCGGCGGACGCTGTCGGTCTGGCACGACGCGGCGGCCGGCGCCGCCCAGGTGCTGGCCGAGATGGACGCCGAGGCGGGGCGGGCGGCGCGGCGCAAACCGGCCGGCGTTTCGCGGCGTTGGATGGTCGGTGCGGGCGGGTTCGCGGTCGCCGCCGGCCTCGCGGTCGCGGTGCTGCCGGCCTATCTCGAGAAGCCCTCGGTCGCGACCTATGAGACGCCGCGCGGCGAGACCCAGCGAGTGGTGCTGGAGGACGGCTCGACCATCGACATCAACGCCGAGACGCGGCTGAGCGTCTCGTACGGCCGCGGCGCGCGCGCGGTGACCATCACCGAGGGCGAGGCGATCTTCGACGTCGCCCACGACGCCGGCCGGCCGTTCACCGTCGCGGCGGCCGGGCGCACAGTGCGCGTGCTTGGCACCCAGTTCAACGTCCGCAGCCGTAGCGGGACCCTGAGCGTGGTCGTCGCGCGGGGCAAGGTCGAGGTGCGGCCGCAAGACGCAGCTGCCGGCAAGGCCTATGTGCTGGTCCCCGGCCAGCGGTTGTCTTTCGACCGGTCGGGCGTCGGCGCCCTGCGCACCGTCGACCCGCAAGAAGCCCTCAGCTGGCGACTCGGCCGCCTTGTCTACCGAGACGAGCCGCTGGCCGAGGTGGTGGCCGACCTCAACCGCCAGTTCCAGCCGCAGATCGAACTCGCCGACCCGGAACTGGCCGCCATGCCGGTCACGGGGGTGATCGTGCTGGACGACCCGCAGGCGATCGCGGGGCGACTTTCCTTGATGCTGCCCGTAAGATCGGTACCCTCGGAGAGGGGACTCCTGCTTCACCGGAAGTAGGCCAAGTTTAGGGCAGTAAGGTCATCCG
>NZ_JBIIGK010000067.1:0-15629 GCF_044236515.1 Phenylobacterium sp. | reverse complement strand
ACGACGTCGGGATCGGCCAGGAAGACCGAGCCGACGCCGGCGGCCGCCAGATAGAGCGCCGCCGGGGCGCCGAGGCCGCCGGCCCCGACGATGAGGACGCTGGCCGTCTTCAGGCGCTGCTGGCCCGGCCCGCCGACTTCGCGCAGCACCAGGTGGCGGGCGTAACGCTCGACCTCCTCGTCGGTGAAGCTCATGGCTGGAAGCTCATGCGCGGCTTGACCTCATTTCCCCCTGTGGCCACATCCACGGCCATGTCGACCCATACAGCGGCTTTTCCCGATTGGCACGGGACCACGATCCTGGCGGTGCGCAAGGATGGGCAGACCGTCATCGCCGGCGACGGCCAGGTTTCCATGGGCCAGACGGTCGTCAAGTCGAGCGCGCGCAAGGTGCGGCGACTGGCGGGCGGACGGGTGCTGGCGGGCTTCGCCGGCGCCACCGCCGACGCCCTGACGTTGATCGAGCGGCTGGAAGCCAAGCTGGAGCAGTATCCCGAACAGCTGGCCCGCGCCTGCGTCGACCTCGCCAAGGACTGGCGTACCGACCGGGCCCTGCGGCGGCTTGAGGCCATGCTGCTGGTCGCCGACAAGGACGGCATCTACACGGTCACCGGAGCCGGCGACGTGCTGGAGCCGGAGGGCGGCGTCGCCGCCATCGGCTCGGGCGGCAACTACGCCCTCGCGGCCGGGCGGGCGCTGATGGCCACCGACTTCGACGCCGAGACGGTGGCGCGCCAGGCGATGAAGATCGCCGCCGAGATCTGCGTCTACACGAACGGGAACCTCACGGTTGAATCGCTTTAGCCCGATGGCCGTGGCGGCTGGCGTCCTGCTGGCCTCGCCGGCCGCGGCGCAGGACGCCGCGCCGGTCATCGCCGCCGAGCGCGCCTTCGCGACCCGCGCCGCAGAGGTGGGAATCGCCCGCAGCTTCCTCGACTTCATGGCCGACGACGCCATCATGTTCGCGCCCGAACCGACCTTGGCCCGCAAACTCTATGGCGGCCGACCGCCGGAAAAGACCCCGAAAGAGGGCGGCGCCCTCCTTGCCTGGTGGCCGAACCTCGCCGCCATCGCCCAGTCGGGCGACCTCGGCTTCACCACCGGCCCTGCGGAGCTGAACGGCAAGCGCAGCGTCAACTATTTCACCGTCTGGAAGAAGCAGCCGGACGGGACCTGGAAGTGGGTCTACGACGGCGGCGCCTCCGACGCCTCGCAGGGCCGGCCGGCCGACGCGCCGGTCGAGGTGCTGCCGCCGGGCGAGCCGGCGCCCGTCGGAAACGTCGCCTTCACTGAAGTGCGGGCGGCCGAAGCGGCCCTGGCCGAGGCGGCGCGACGCGACCTCCCTGCCGCCTACCGCGCAGCCCTCGCGCCGCGCGCCCGCCTGCAAGGCTCGCCCCGTCCGCCGGCCGACACCCCCGCTGACCAGGCCGCCGAGCTCGCCACCCGAGCCCGGACGGTGACCTTCACGCCGCTCGGCGGCGAGGCGTCGGCGGCTGGCGACCTCGCCTGGACCTTCGGGGAGGGACGCTGGGAGGGCGGACGCGGCTTCTACGCCCGCATCTGGCGGCGTCAGGCCGACGGCTGGCGGATCGTCTTCGACCAGCTGCTGGCCGCGCCGGCGCCGCAATCCACCCCTACGTCCTGAGAGTCATGACCGAGTTTTCCCCCCGCGAGATCGTCTCCGAGCTCGACCGCTACATCGTCGGCCACCCCGAGGCGAAACGGGCCGTCGCTGTCGCCCTGCGCAATCGCTGGCGGCGCAAGCGCGTGCCGGACGACCTGCGCGACGAGGTGACGCCGAAGAACATCCTGCTGATCGGCCCGACCGGCGTCGGCAAGACCGAGATCGCCCGCCGGCTCGCCAAGCTCGCGCAGGCGCCCTTCCTGAAGGTCGAGGCCACCAAGTTCACCGAGGTGGGCTACGTCGGCCGCGACGTCGACCAGATCGTCCGCGACCTGGTCGAGAGCGCCATCGGCATGGTCCGCGAGAAACGCCGGGCCGGGGTTCGGGCCCGGGCCGAGGCGGCGGCGGAGGAGCGGATCCTCGACGCCCTGACCGGGCCGGGCTCCACCGCCGCCCGGGAAAGCTTCCGCCGCAAGCTCCGCGCCAGCGAGCTCGACGACAAGGAGGTCGAGCTGCAGGTCGCCGACTCTGGTCCGGCGATGCCGATGATGGAGGTCCCCGGCCAACCGGGCGCCGGGATGCTCAACCTCTCCGACATGTTCGGCAAGGCGTTCGGCGGCCGGACCAAGACCCACAAGACCACTGTGGCCGGCGCCTGGGCGCCGCTGATCGCCGAGGAGAGCGACAAGCTGCTCGACCAGGAGGCCCTGACCCAGGAGGCGCTTGAACTGGCCGAGAGCCAGGGCATCGTCTTCCTCGACGAGATCGACAAGGTCGCCGCCCGCGCCGAGCGGGCCGGCGCCGACGTCTCCCGCGAGGGGGTGCAGCGCGACCTGCTGCCGCTGATCGAGGGCACGACCGTGGCCACCAAATACGGGCCGGTGAAGACCGACCACATCCTGTTCATCGCCTCGGGCGCCTTCCACGTCGCCAAGCCCTCGGACCTGTTGCCGGAACTGCAGGGCCGCCTGCCGATCCGCGTCGAGCTGAAGGCCCTGACCCGCGAGGACTTCCGCCGCATCCTGACCGAACCCGAGGCCAACCTGATCCGCCAACACCAGGCGCTGCTGGCCACGGAGGGCGTCACGCTGACCTTTACCGAGGACGCCGTCGACGCCCTGGCCGACGCGGCGGTGACGGTGAACGGCGCGGTCGAGAACATCGGCGCCCGTCGCCTGCAGACCGTGCTGGAAAAGGTGCTCGAGGAGGTCAGCTTCAGCGCCGCCGACCGCACGGGCGAGGCGGTCACGGTGGACGCCGCCTATGTGAACGCCCGGATCGGCGCCCTGGCCGCCGACACGGACCTGTCGCGGTTCATCCTCTAGCGATGTGCGGCGCCTGCGCCTCGCGCCGATCGTTCCTGGCGCTGAGCGCCGCCGGGGCCCTGGCCGCGTGCAGCGAGAACACCGAGACCGGCCGGCGGCAGCTCGCCTTCGTGCCGGACGACCAACTGTCGGCGCTGGCCGACCAGACCTGGGCCGAGGTCGTCCGCCAGCATCCGCCCCTGAACGATCCGGCTGCCGACGCCCGCCTGGCCGGCATCGGCCGGCGCCTGGCGGAGGCCTCCGGCCGTACGGACCTGAACTGGCGCTTCGCGGTGCTGGACGGCGCCGACGTCAACGCCTTTGTCCTGCCAAACGGCCAGGTCGGCGTGTTCCGCGGCCTGTTCGAGTTCGCCCGCTCCGATGACGAAATCGCGTCGGTGCTGGGGCATGAGATCGGCCACGTTCTGGCCCGTCACCCGGCCGAGCGGGTCAGCCAGGAACTGGCGGTGCAGGCTGGCGTCAGCCTCGCCCAGGTGCTGCTGTCGAACGGCGAGAACGCCGAGCAGGCGGGCCAGATCGCCGGCGCGCTCGGACTGGGCGCGACGGTGGGCGTGCTTTTGCCCTACTCCCGCCGCCATGAGCTGGAGGCCGACAAGATCGGCGTCGAACTGATGCGCGACGCGGGTTTCGCTCCGGGCGCCGCTGTCGGCTTCTGGGAGCGGATGATTGCGCGGTCGGAGGGACCAAGGCCGCTCGAGGCGCTCTCCACCCACCCGGCGGACGAACGCCGGTTGACCGAACTGAAGGCGGCGGTGGCGGCGGCCTAGATCCGCTCGCGGCGGGCTTCCCAGATCGCCCGTTCGAGCGCTCGCGCGAACTCGGCGCGTTCGCGGGGGCTGAGCGCGCAGGCGACGGGCAGTTCCCGGCCGGACAAAGCCAGCTTGAGCTCTATGGCGCGGTCGGCCTCGGTCTCGAGGTCGACGCGGGTGAAGGCGGTCGGGCTCTCCCAGAGCACGGTCGAGGTCTTCGGCGTCTCGCGGACCACGCGAACCTCGCGCGCGCTGACCTGGACCCGTTCGACCGTCTTGGCGGCCTGGAAACTGACCAGGAAGGCGACGACCAGCGCCGCCAGGTCGATGCCGAGGAACAGCGGCACGAACACCGCCCCCATCGACAGGAACACCGCCGCCGAGGCCATGTTGGCCAGGGTGACCACCGAGATAAGGACGATGAAGCCCCGCTCGGAGAGCGAGCGGTTGGGCGTGATCACCGCATCCATGTACAGCGGCCGGGCCATGGCCGGAGGATACCGCCGCCCCGGCGTGGCGGGAAGATGACAGCGACGGCCGCCCGCGCCATGTTCGCGCCGCCCATGCCGAAAGCACCCGTCAGAAAGCCGCGCCTGTCGCCCGCCGAGCAGGCGCGGATCGCCGAGATCTTCGCCCGGTTCGAAGCCGAGGAGAGCGACCCGCGCACCGAGCTGAACTACGCCAGCCCCTACGAGCTCGTGGTCGCCGTGGCCTTGTCGGCGCAGGCCACGGACGTCTCGGTGAACAAGGCCACGGCCAGGCTGTTCGCGGCAGCGGACACGCCGCAGGCGATGCTGGCGCTCGGCGAAGAGGGCCTGAAGCCGTTCATCTCCTCGATCGGGCTCTACAACACCAAGGCCAAGAACGTGATCGCCGCGGCCCGCATCCTGGTCGAGCAATACGGCGGCGAGGTCCCCCTGGAGCGGGAGGCGCTGCAGGCCCTGCCCGGCGTCGGGCGAAAGACCGCCTCGGTGGTGCTGAACGAGCTGCGCGTCGAGCCCGCCATCGCCGTCGACACCCACGTGTTCCGCGTCTCGCACCGGCTGAACCTGTCGCTGGCGAAGACGCCGGACAAGGTCGAAGCCGAGCTGATGGCCAAAATCCCCGCGCCGCTGCTGACCCGCGCCCATCATTGGCTGATCCTGCACGGGCGCTATGTCTGCGTGGCGCGACGCCCGAAATGCGAGCAATGCCTCGTGGCCGACCTGTGCCCGAGCCGGCATCTGTTCCTCGGGAGTTCAGGCGACCGGTAGCGCTTTTGGCCAAATTCCGCTAAGCGGCGGCCCTCGCCTGCCGCCGAAAGTTCATTGATGCCAGACCTCTACGACGTCGCCGCGATCGGCAACGCCATCGTCGACGTGATCGGCCCCGCGCCGGAGAGCTTCCTGGTGGAGAACGGCCTCGACAAGGGCGCGATGATGCTGGTCGACCAGACCCGGTCGCGCGACCTCTATTCGCGGATGCGGCCGGAGATCCAGGCCTCGGGCGGCTCGGCGGCCAACACCATTGCAGGCCTCGCCTCGTTCGGCGGCAAGGGCGCCTTCATGGGCAAGGTGGCCGACGACGACCTGGGCCGGCTGTTCGCGCAGGACATGCGGGCCGGCGGCGCGAAGTTCGACAACGCCCCCCTGGTCGGCGGCCCGTCGACGGCGGTCTCGATGATCAACGTCACCCCGGACGGCCAGCGGACCATGTGCACCTTCCTGGGCGCCTCGGTGGAGTTCACCGACGGCGACGTCGACGCCGCCACCGTCGAGGCGGCCAAGATCGTCTACCTGGAAGGCTATCTGTTCGACGCGGAGGCGGCCCGCAGGGCGTTCGCCAAGGCCGCCGCCCTGGCCCACGGGTCCGGCCGGATGATCGCCCTGACGCTCTCAGACAGCTTCGTGGTCGAGCGGCACCGCGCCGCGCTGATGGGCTTCATCGAAAACCAGGTCGACCTGCTGTTCGCCAACGCCGCCGAGCTGATGTCGCTGTTCGAGACGGACAGTTTCGACGCGGCCTGCGAGGCCCTGCGGCCCCGGGTCAAGCTGGCCGCCGTCACTCGCTCGGAGAAGGGCTCGGTGATCCTGTCGGAGGGCGAGCGCCTGACCGTCGCCGCCGAGCCGGTCCAGAAAGTCGTGGACACGACCGGCGCGGGCGACCAATACGCGGCCGGGTTCATGTTCGGCCTGGCGCGGGGGCGTCCGCTGCAGCAATGCGGCAAGCTGGCGTCGCTGGCCGCCGCCGAGGTGATCTCGCACTATGGTCCAAGGCCCGCCGTCTCGCTGGCGTCGCTGGCCGCCCAGAAGGGATACTGACCGATGAGCCGCACCGCCGAGGTCACCCGCAACACCAAGGAAACCCAGATCCGCGTGCGCGTGGACCTGGACGGGACCGGCGCCGCCAAGGTGACGACCGGCGTCGGCTTCTTCGACCACATGCTGGAAAGCTTCGCCCGGCACGGCGGGATCGATGTCGACATCGAGACCAAGGGCGACCTGCACATCGACATGCACCACACGGTCGAGGACACCGGCATTGTGCTGGGCCAGGCGATCGCCAAAGCGCTCGACGGGTTCAAGGGCATCCGGCGGTTTGGCCACGCCTACATCCCGATGGACGAGACCCTCTCGCGCTGCGCCATCGACTTGTCGAACCGGCCCTATCTGATCTGGAAGACCGAGTTCCGCACGCCCAAGGTCGGCGACATGGACACCGAGCTGTTCAAGGAGTTCCACCACGCCTTCGCCATGAACCTCGGCGCTTGCGTGCACCTGGAGACGCTCTACGGCGCCAACTCGCACCACATCGCCGAGAGCGGCTTCAAGGCCCTGGCCCGGGCGCTGCGCCAGGCGGTGGAGCTGGACCCGAAGACCCTCGGCCAGGCGCCCTCCACCAAAGGCGTGCTCTGAGGCCCATAGGATCCACCGCGTGAGTCAGACCGTCGCCCTGATCGACTACGGGTCGGGCAACCTGCGCTCGGCCGAGAAGGCCCTCGTCCGCGCCGCGGACGGCGAGAGCGAGATCGTCGTGACCGGCGATCCGGACGCGGTCGCGCGCGCCGACCGGGTCGTGCTGCCCGGGGTCGGCGCCTTCGCGTCGTGCATGGCGGCGCTGCAGGCCCGGCCTGGCCTGGTCGAGGCGATGAACGAAGCGGTTCAGGGTCGCGGCGCGCCGTTCCTCGGTGTCTGCGTCGGCATGCAGCTGATGGCTTCGAAGGGCCTGGAGTTCGGTGAGACCGCCGGCCTCGGCTGGATCCCCGGCGAGGTCCGGCGCCTGTCGCCCGCCGATCCGGCCGCCAAGGTGCCGCACATGGGCTGGAACGGCCTCGTGCAGGTCGGCGACAACCCGGTGCTGGCCGGGCTGGCGAGGGGCCAGGCGGTCTACTTCACCCACTCCTTCGCCTTCTTCCCAGAAGATCCGGCCGACGTGGCCGCGACGGTGGATCATGGCGGCCGCTTCCCCGCCGCCGTTGCGCGCGGCAACATGGCGGGCGTCCAATTCCACCCGGAGAAGTCGCAAGCCTCCGGCCTCAACCTGCTCGCCCGTTTTCTGGAGTGGCGCCCTTGATCCTCTATCCCGCCATCGACCTGAAGAACGGCCAGTGCGTCCGCGTGCTGCACGGCGATCTCGACACCGCGACGGTGTTCAACAATAGCCCCGCCGACCAGGCCCGCGCCTGGGCCGACGGCGGGTTCCACTGGATCCACGTCGTTGACCTGAACGGCGCGGTTTCGGGCCAGGCGGTGAACGCCGCGGCGGTGGAGCAGATCCTGGGCGCGGTCTCGATCCCGGTGCAGCTCGGCGGCGGCATCCGCTCGATGGCCGACATCGAGGGATGGATCGAGGCCGGCGTCAGCCGCGTCATCCTCGGCACCGTCGCGGTGCGCGAGCCTGAGATCGTCAAGCAGGCGGCCCGCGAGTGGCCCGAGCAGATCGCCGTCAGTGTCGACGTCCGCAAGGGCAAGGTCGCCGTCCAGGGCTGGACTGAGGACAGCGACCTCGACGCCATTACCGTCGCCCGCCGCTTCGAGGACGCCGGCGTCGGCGCCCTCATTGTCACCGACATCGACCGCGACGGCACGGTGATGGGCTTCAACGTCGAGGCGTTCGGCGAGATCGCCGATGCAGTGGCGATCCCGGTGATCGCCGCCGGCGGCCTCGCGTCGGTGGCGGACATCGTCAACCTGAAGGCCCGTAAGGGCGTGCCGGTGGCCGGCGCGGTGCTGGGCCGAGCGCTCTACAACGGCGCCATCACCGCCGACGAAGCCCTGAAGGCCGCCGGCTGATGCTGAACGTGCGCGTCATCCCCTGCCTGGACGTCAAGGACGGCCGCGTGGTGAAGGGCGTGCAGTTCGTGTCCCTGCGCGACGCCGGCGATCCGGTGGAACAGGCGCGCGCCTACGACGCCGCGGGGGCCGACGAGCTGATGTTCCTCGACATCACCGCCAGCCACGAGAACCGCGACACCATCTACGACGTCGTCGCCCGCACGGCCGACGTCTGCTTCATGCCGCTGTCGGTGGGCGGCGGCATCCGGCAGGTCGCCGACGCCCGCAAGCTGCTGCTGGCCGGCGCCGACAAGATCAGCGTCAACACCGCCGCCGTGAAGGACCGGAGCCTGATCGCCGGCTGCGCCGACGCCTTCGGCTCGCAAGCCACGGTGGTGGCCATCGACGCGAAACGGGTCGGGGGTCGCTGGCGGGTGTTCATCATGGGCGGCCGTGAAGACACCGGCCTCGATGTGGTCGACTACGCGGTGGACGCCGTGAAGCACGGGGCGGGCGAGCTCCTGCTGACCTCCATGGACCGCGACGGGGCCAAGATCGGCTATGACCTCGACCTGCTCAAAGCCGTCACTTCGGCTGTGAACGTGCCGGTGATCGCTTCCGGCGGCGCAGGCAATGCGGCGCACATGGTCGATGCGGTGAAGGTCGGCGGCGCCGACGCCGTGCTGGCCGCCTCCATCTTCCACTTCGGCGAGGTTTCGGTGGGCGAGGTCCAGCAGGCGCTGCGCTCCGCCGGACTGCCGGCCCGAACCACGGGGATCGCTGCATGAGCCGCTTCGCGGACGCCCTGGCCCGCCTGGCCGCGACCATCGAGGCCCGCAAGGGCGCCGAGCCATCGAGTTCCTACACCGCGCAGTTGCTCGCTGATCCGGCGCGGGCCGCCAAGAAGCTCGGCGAGGAGGCGGTGGAAACCGTTATCGCCGCCGCCCAGGGCGACACGGCCGCGCTGGCCGCGGAAAGCGCCGACCTGATCTACCACTGGCTGGTCGTCCTGGCCGCCGCCGGCGTCCGTCTCGACGATGTCGCGGCGAAGCTGGAGGCCCGCGAGGGTACGTCCGGCCTGGCCGAAAAGGCCGGCCGGGGCTGACCCGGGCGCCCGCAGGCGGTAAGCCTGTCGGCATGTCTCGCGACCTGACCGCCGACGCCTTTTCGATCCTCGAGACGCTGGTCGGCTTCGACACGACCTCGCGCGACTCCAACCTCGCCCTCATCGAATGGGTCGAGACCTATCTCGACAAGCTCGGCGCGGCGCACCGGCGCGTGCCGAACGCGGACGGCACGAAGGCCAGCCTGCTGGCGACGCTGGGGCCGAACGTCGAAGGCGGCGTCGTCTTGTCCGGCCATACCGACGTCGTGCCGGTGGATGGCCAGCCTTGGACGACCGATCCGTTCCGGCTGACCGAACGGGACGGCCGGATCTATGGCCGCGGAGCTTGCGACATGAAGGGGTTCCTGGCCTTGGCGCTGGCCGCCGCGCCGGAGCTGGCCGGCGGCAAGCGGCCAGTGCATCTGGCCTTCTCCTACGATGAGGAGGTCGGCTGCCTTGGCGCGCCGGACCTGATCGCGACCATCCGCCGGGAGCTGCCAGCCCCGTCCCTGGTGGTCGTGGGCGAGCCGACCGAGATGCAGGCCGTGACCGGCCACAAGTCGATCGGCACCTTCCGGGTCACCGTCACCGGCCGCGAGGCCCACTCCAGCCAGACCCAGCAGGGCGTCTCGGCGGTCATGGCGGCGGCGCGGCTGATGAACGTGCTGTGCGACCTGTCGGAACGGCTGGAGAGGGAGGTCGACCCGGCCTCGCCTTTCACGCCGAAGGGCGCGACCTTGACCATCGGTCTCGTGAACGGCGGCACGGCGCACAACATCATCGCGCGCGAGTGCGGTTTCACCTTCGACCTGCGCTGTCCCCCGGGCGTCGACCCTGACGCGGTGCTGGCCCCGTTCCATGACGCGGCGGCCCGGATGGACGCAGCGCTCAAGGCGCGGGCGCCGGAGGCCGGGGTGACGGTCACACGGCGCACGAACGTCCCGGCCTTCGCGCCGGAGCCGGGCGGCGCGGCCGAGGCCTTCGCCCGACGCCTGGCCGGCGACAACGGTGCGGCGCGGGTGGTGTCCTTCGCCGCGGAGGCCGGTCAGTTCCAGCAGGGCGGCTTCTCGACGGTGATCTGCGGCCCGGGGTCCATCGCTCAGGCCCATCAGCCGGACGAATATCTGGAGCGGGCTCAGCTCGAGCGCGGCGCGGCGTTCATGCGCCGGCTGATCGACTGGACGGGCGAATAGGCCGCACGACCGGGCGGCGGCCAGTCAGGTCCCGCGGGTCCCAGGTCAAGGCCCGGGCGATGTCGAGGGTCGATGCCCGGCGAGCCCGCTGGACGCCCGCCCGTGTGCGCAGGACCTGCGGCAGTCCCAGACAGGCCGCGAGGAAAGCCCGCCAGACCGTGCCGAGTTGATCGCGGTTGGCCTTGCGCAAGGCGATATAGACCACCGCCGCCAGGTGCAGCGGAACGACCAGCGGCAGCAGGGGCCCGGGCGTATCCTTGGCGACCACCCAGAAGCGGTTGCGCACACCGTGGAACACGGCGAACTCCGAGCGCCGCCCGCCGCTGGTGGCCGAGCCGACGTGGTGGATCACGGCCCTTGGCGCGAGGATCGTCGGCTCTCCCGCCAGCTGCAGCCGATAGCCGAGGTCGACGTCCTCGCCGTAACAGAAGAACTGCTCGTCGAAGCCGCCTGTCTCAAGGAACAGCGCGCGGTCGATCATCATCGCCGCCCCGCAGGGCGAGAACACCTCGCCCTCCGGCGTGTCGCCCGGATCGGGGGTCAGAAATCCGCCCCGATAGGGGATGCCATAGCCGCTCATCACGTCGCCGAGGCCGTCGAGCAGGCTGGGGTCCTCGGCCATCAGCTGGCGCGAGGTGAAGCTGCGCACGCCGGGATGCCGCCCGGCCGCCGCGACCAGCTCGGCCAGCCAGTCCGACCGGGCGACGGCGTCGGGGTTGAGCAGCACGTACCAGCGGCCACACGCCAGCCGCGCCCCCTGATTGCCGGCGCCGGCGAAGCCGAGATTCTCGGCGTTGCGCACCAGCCTAACCGCAAAGTCGCCGGCGACCTGCGCGTCGGCCGGGTCGGGCGAGGCGTTGTCGATGACCAAGGTTTCGAATTCGCGGAAGCTCTGCGCGGCCAGGCTCTCCAGGCAGCGGCGCAGCATCGGGCCGGAGTTGTAGGCGATGACGCACACCGTCAGGAGCGGCGTCTTGTCTTCCGGCGCGGCCTCGTCCATGCGGTGACGGTGTTCCCAACAAGCCTCAAGGCGCCATGACCGCGATCACGCCGCTCGCCCTGCCCGACCTCCTGCTTATCACGCCCAAGCGCCATGGCGATGCGCGCGGCTGGTTCTCCGAGACCTGGAGCCGCCGGGCGATGCTGGAGGCGGGCCTCGAGGTCGATTTCGTGCAGGACAACCAGGCCTTCAGCGCCAAGAAGGGCACGGTCCGCGGTCTGCACTTCCAGACCGCGCCGCACGCCCAGGCCAAGCTGGTCCGCGTGCTCCGCGGGGCGATCTTCGACGTGGCGGTCGACGTGCGGCCGGGCTCCGGAACTTACGGCCAGTGGGCCGGCGCGACCCTAACGGCCGAGGTGGGCGAACAGCTGTTCGTGCCGCGCGGCTTCGCCCACGGCTACTGCACCCTGACCGACGATACCGAGCTCGCCTACAAGGTCGACGGCCTCTATTCGCCGGCCAACGAAGGCGGGGTGATCTGGAACGACCCGGAGGTCGGCATCGCCTGGCCGCTGGACGGCGAGCCGGTGCTGTCGGCCAAGGACGAAATCCTGCCGCGGCTCAGGGAGATGCCGGCGGCTCAATTTTAGCCCCCAGATCCCGCGGAGATTCCCGGCCCCACTCCGCTCTTACGTCCGGATCCGGCTCGGCCTGATGCTCCACCCGTAACGCCGCGAACGCCTCGGCCGGCAGCAGCCGAGACAGCGCCCAGACGGCCGCGCCGCGCACCACCGGCGCGGGGTCTAACAGCAGTCCCCGCGCCGCCCCCGCCAGCGCCCGGTCCCCGGAGTTGCCGATGGCGTAGAGGACGTTGCGGATAAACCGGTCGCGGCCGATGCGCTTGACGGGGCTCTTGGAGAACAGGCTGCGGAAACTGGCATCGTCGAGGGCGGCGAGCTCGGCCAGCGAGGGCGCGCGCAGCGCCTCACGCGCCGCAAGCTTCTGTTCCTTGGCGACCTGGGCGAACTTGTTCCAGGGACAGACCGCCAGGCAGTCGTCGCAGCCGTAGATGCGGTTGCCCAGCGCCGCCCGGAACTCTGTCGGGATCGGGCCCTTCAGCTCGATGGTCAGGTAGGAGATGCAGCGTCGGGCGTCGAGCTGGAAGGGGGCCGGGAAGGCTTCGGTCGGGCAGACCTGCAGGCAGGCCGAGCATGAACCGCAGTGCACCGCCTCGGGGGGATCCGGCCTCAGCTCGAGCGTCGTCAGGATCGAGCCCAGGAAGAACCATGAGCCGAGCTCGCGGCTGACGAGGTTGGTGTGGCGGCCCTGCCAACCCGCCCCCGCCCGCTCGGCCAGCGGCTTTTCCAGCAGGGGCGCGGTGTCGACGAACACCTTCACCTCGCCCCCGAACCGCGGCTGGAGCCAACGGGCCAGAGCCTTCAGGCGGGACTTGATCAGCTCGTGGTAGTCGTCGCCCTGAGCGTAGACGCTGATCGCCGCGCGGGTGGGGTCGGCCAGGGCCGCGCGCGGATCGGTATCGGGGCCGTAGTTGACCCCCAGCACGATGGCCGACTTGGCGTCCCCCCACATGGCGCGCGGGTGGCGGCGGCGCGCGGCGGTGTCGGCCATCCAGGTCATTTCGCCGTGACGGCCGGCGTCGATGAACTCGGCCAGGCGCGCGGCGGCCGGCCAGGCGTCGTCGAGGTCTGTGAAGCGGCAGAGGTCGAAGCCGAGGGCCAGGGCCTCGGCGCGGATCAGGTCTTCAGGGCTAGAAGTCGAGATCGTCATAGTGCCTGGCGGGCGTGAGGCCCGGCCAGCGGTCCAGAAGCAGGGGCCGGAAACACGGCCGGGATTTCAGCTTCATGTACCAGGTCTTCACGGCGGGGAAGTCGCTCCAGGGCACGTCGCCGAAATAGTCGATGACGGACAGGTGCGCGGCGGCGGCGAAATCGGCCAGCGACAGCCGCTCTCCGGCGAGCCAGTCGCGGGCCTGCAAAAGGCCGTCGATGTAGTGCAGGTGGGTCCGCACGCCCTCGCGCCCCTGCCGCAGGGCGCCGAGTTCCGGCGCGCCGAGACCGAGCAGGCGCTTCTCCATCTTCTCATGCAGGATGAAGCCGCCGGCCTCGAATTCGAACTTGCGGTCGAACCATTGGATCAGGCGGCGGGCTTCGGCGCGGTCGGCCGGCGTGCGGCCGAGCAGCGCCGGCTCCGGCGCGGCCTCTTCCAGGTGGTCGAGGATGGCGCGGGCCTCGCAGAGCACGAGCCGGTCGCTACCCCTCGTCTCGACCAGCACCGGCACCAGTCCGGAGGGGTTGAGCAGACCCAGCTCCTTGGGCCGCTCCCAGTAGCGGACCTGGATATCCGCAAACGGCAGCCGCTTCTCGCCCAGCGCCAGGCGGACCTGCCGCGAGGCGGGGTCGAGCGGGAAATGGTGCAGGGTGCGTTCGACGCTCATGTCCGGCTGACGCGAAGGAAGGGACGATCCCGTCGAATCGTCTTCGGCTTGAGTGCCCTCGGACCCCTTAAGGGGGCGTTTACTCTGCCGGTTCCGCGAACCCTACTTTAGGAGCACCGCCGCCTTGGCCAGGGTCTGATAGACGCCCCAGCCGATCGGCAGGCAGACCGCCGCCCAGGCCAGCAGGGCCATGGGACCGAAGCCGCCCGCCGCCGGTGCCGGGGTGGCGGGGCCGGCCAGCGCCGTGGCCTCGAGCTCCATTGCCGTCTCGGCCTCGGCCGCCATGTGGAAGCGCGGGTCTACCGGCCGGATCAGCAGGTTGAGCAGGAAGGCGAGGACCAGCATGCCGGCCAGGGTCCAGTAGATCGGCTGGTAGATCTGATCGTGCGGCACGCCCGCCTCGATCCGAGCCTCGCGCATGCCGGCGACGATGTACGGCCCGAACAGGCCGGCGGTGGACCAGGCGGTCAGCAGGCGGCCGTGGATGGCGCCCACGAAGCGCGTCCCGAAGGTGTCGGCGAGATAGGCCGGCACGGTGGCGAAGCCGCCGCCGTACATCGAGGCGAGGACGCAGAACACCAGGATGAAGAGCCCGGTCGAGCCGCCGACGAGGGCCGGCGCGGCGAGGCCGTAGAGCAGGGCGCCGAAGGCCGTCATCACCGCATAGGTCGGCTTGCGGCCGAGGCGGTCGGATGAGGAGGCCCAGATGAAGCGGCCGAGAATGTTGAACAGGCTGATCACCCCGACGAAGCCGGCGCCGACCGCCGCGGCCGCGGCTTTCTGGGCGTCGTCGAAATCGACGAAGGCGACGGTCGGCTGGTCGATCAGGCGGCCGCCGAACACCTCCTGCAGCATCGGCGAGGCGACCCCGATGATGCCGATCGAGGCGGTGACGTTGAGGAGCAGGACGGTCCAGATCAGCCAGAATTGCGGCGTCTTGTGCGCGTCCTTCAGATGGACGTTGAACCGGCTGATCGCCGGCTTGGCGGCCGGCGCGGTCCATCCCGCGGGGCTCCAGCCGTCGGGCGGCACCCGATAGCCGAAGGCGCCGGCGAGCATGAAGACGAAGTAGCCGGCCGCCAGGACGAGGAAGGTCTGCCAGACGCCCACCCCGGAGGCGTCGGCGAAATGCTTCATCAGCCGGTCGGCGAGCGGACTGCCGATCATCGCCCCGCCGCCGAAGCCCATGATCGCCATGCCGGTGGCCATGCCCCGCCTGTCCGGGAACCACTTGATCAGGGTCGAGACGGGCGAGATGTAGCCGAGCCCCAGCCCGATCCCGCCGATCAGCCCGACGCCGAGCCACAGCAGCCAGAGCTGGTGGAGCGCCACGCCCACCGCGCCGATGGCGATGCCGCCGCACCAGCAACAGGCGGCGACGACGCCGGCCTTGCGGGGCCCGGCGCGCTCCAGCCAACCGCCCCATATCGCGGCCGCGGCTCCGAGCACCACGAAGAAGATCGAATAGGTCCAGACGAGGTCGCTGACCCGCCAGTCGCAGGTCGTGGTCGTCAGGGCCGTCAGGAGCGTGAGGTTCTCGCAGACGGCCGGCTCGGAGACGCCGACGGCGCGCGACAGCGGCAGCCAGAACACCGAGAAGCCGTAGGCCATGCCGATGCACAGATGAATGGCCAGGGCGCAGGGCGGCAGCAGCCAGCGATTGAAGCCGGGCCCGGCGACGGTCCGCGACCGATCCAGCCAGCCGCCCGCCAGCGTCGTTCCCATGGCCTCTCCTCCCCCCGACTTCGCGGGCTTTGGAGTCTGCTTAGCACGCGTTTTCGACCGGCGTTACCGGGGCCTTCCTTCTCCCCAGCGGGAGAAGGATGCGTCACGCCCGCAGGTGCACCGCCTCCTCGGCCTCGAGCGCGTGGTCGAGGCGGCCGACCATCTCCTTGGGACACACCTGGTGGAAGCGCTCCAGCGCCCGGTCCCAGTCGAGCAGCAGTTCGCGAGCGAGGGGCGAGCCGGTCTCGCGCGCATGCTCCT
>NZ_JBIIGK010000202.1:0-4252 GCF_044236515.1 Phenylobacterium sp. | reverse complement strand
TTTTCGGGGCAAGGGGCGCCGGGTTGGGCCAGTTCATTGGTGCGCTTCAGCGGTTCGGCATCGGTCGGCTGGCCGCCATCCTCGGCATCGGCGCCGGCGTGGCCGCGGTCCTGGTCGCCGTGACCATGAACCTCGGCGAGCCCAAGGCCCTGCTCTACGCCAACCTCGACCTCAAGGAAGCCGGCTCGATCACCCAGGCCCTCGATCAGGCCGGGACGAAGTACGAGGTCAAGGGCGACGGCTCGACCATCCTCGTGCCCCGTGACGAGGTCGCCGCCACCCGCCTGATGCTGTCCTCGCGCGGCCTGCCGACCGCCGGCTCCGTGGGCTACGAGATCTTCGACGAGTCCAACACCCTCGGTCAGACCGACTTCGTCCAGCAGCTGAATCGCCAGCGCGCCCTGGAAGGCGAGCTCGCCCGCACCATTCGCGGCCTGGAGGGCGTCAACGCCGCTCGCGTCCACCTCGTGTTGCCCAAGCGCCAGCTGTTCGACGAGGAGGGCGATCAGCCGTCGGCCGCGGTCAACATCGGCGTCGGCGGCCGCGAGCCGAGCGCCGAGCAGGTCCGCGCCATCCAGAACCTGGTCGCCGGCGCGGTGCCCAACCTGAAGCCCGACCGTGTCACCGTCGTCGACCAGCACGCCAAGACCCTGTCGGGCGGCGAGACCGGCATGGCCGCCGAGGCCGACGGCCGCAAGTCCGAGGTCGAGCAGCGCATAGCCAAGCAGGTGAAGCAGCTGGTCGAAGGCGTCGTCGGCCCCGGCAAGGCCCGGGTCAACGTCACGGCCGACCTGGAGCTCGCCCGCGTCACCGTCCAGCAGGAAACCTTCGACCCCGACGGCCAGGTGATCCGTTCGGAATCCACGACCGACGAGAACGCGCGCGAGAACGAGCCGCAGACCACCGGCCAGGTATCGGCCGCCGCCAACATCCCCGGCGGCCCGGGCGCCGACGTGAACAACACCTCCTCGGCCAGCGGCCGCCAGGAGAGCACCACCAACTACGAGATCTCCAAGACCGTCCGCACCGAGGTCCAGGAGCCGGGCCAGGTGAAGCGGCTGTCGGTCGCCGTCGCCGTCGACGGGGCCACCGCTCCGGCCGGCGCCGACGGCAAGCCCGGCGCCTATACCGCGCGCTCCGCCGAGGAGATGCAGCGGATCGAGCAGCTCGTCCGCACCGCCGTCGGCTTCAACCAGGAGCGCGGCGACCAGGTCAGCGTGATCAACGTCCGCTTCCCCTCCGACGCCACGGCGGGCGGGGTCGAGGCCGCCAACCCGCTGATGGGCTTCGACAAGAACGACATCATGCGCGGCGCCGAGCTCGGCGTGCTGGTGCTGGTCGCCCTGCTCATGATGCTGTTCATCGTTCGCCCGCTGCTGAAGGGCGCGATGGGCGGCGGCGGCGCGGCCGCCGGCGGCGCGGCCGCCATGGCCTTGGCGGCGCCTCAGGTCGCCCAGCTCGCCATGAGCCCCGACGGCCAGCCGATGCAGATCGCCGGCCAGGCCGGCGGCGGGAACCTGGCCCTGCCCGGTCCCGGCGAGCTGGACCAGAAGATCGACATCGCCCGCATCGAAGGCCAGGTGAAGGCCAGCTCCGTCCGCCGGGTCTCGGAGTTCGTCGACAAACACCCCGAGGAGTCGGTCTCGATCCTCCGCGGCTGGCTGCATGAGACGAGCTGATGGCCAAGGGTAAGAGCATCTCCGACCCGTCGAAGCTGTCGGGTCCCGAAAAGGCGGCGGTCATCCTGCTGGCGCTGGGCGAGGAGCACGCCCAGGTCTGGAAGCAGCTCGACGAGGAGGAGATCAAGGAGATCTCCCAGGCGATGGCCGGCCTCGGCACCGTCACCTCCCAGGCGGTCGAGGACCTGCTGGTCGAGTTCGTCTCCGGCGTCTCGGGCTCCGGCGCGATCATGGGCTCGTTCGAGCAGACCCAGAAGCTGCTCGCCTCGATCATGCCGGGCGAGAAGGTCGACGCCCTGATGGAGGAGATCCGCGGGCCGGCTGGCCGGACCATGTGGGACAAGCTCGGCAACGTGAACGAGGCCGTGCTCGCCAACTATCTGAAGAACGAATACCCGCAGACCGTCGCGGTGGTGCTTTCGAAGATCAAGTCCGAGCACGCCGCGCGCGTGCTGGCCGCCCTGCCTGAGGACTTCGCGCTCGAATGCGTCACCCGCATGCTGCGCATGGAGCCGGTGCAGCGCGACATCCTCGACAAGATCGAGCAGACCCTGCGCACCGAGTTCATGTCGAACCTGGCGCGCACCTCGAAGCGCGACAGCCACGAGATGATGGCCGACATCTTCAACGCCTTCGACCGCCAGACCGAGGCCCGCTTCATCACCGCTCTGGAAGAGCGCAACCGCGAGGCCGCCGAGCGCATCCGGGCGCTGATGTTCGTCTTCGAGGACCTGTCGAAGCTCGATCCCGGCGGCATCCAGACCCTGCTGCGCGGCGTCGATAAGGACTCCATGGCCCTGGCCATGAAGGGCGCCTCCGACACCCTGCGTGAGATGTTCTTCTCCAACATGTCCGAGCGCGCGGCCAAGATCATGCGCGAGGACATGGAGGCCATGGGCCCAGTCCGCCTGCGCGACGTCGATCAGGCGCAGATGGCCATGGTCCAGGTCGCCAAGGACCTTGCCGCCAAGGGCGAGATCATGCTGGCGGGGGCCGGCGGCGACGACGAGCTGGTCTACTGATGTCCGAGCTTCAGAAATTCAGCTTCGACACCGAGTTCGACGCCGGCGGCGGCGTCGCCTTCCAGGCCCCGCGCCCGAAGACCAGCTACAGCCCCGACGAGGTCGAGCAGATCCGCCGCGAGGCCTACGCCGACGGCGAGAAGGCCGGCCTGCAGAGCGTCAACGCCGCCCAGGCTCGCGCCATGGCCGAAGTCGCCGCCCAGTGCCGTCAGGCGATGCCGAAGCTGGCCGAGGTGGCCCACGACCACCGCATCGGCTCGGCCCAGCTCGCCCTGGCCTGCGGCCGCGCCATCGCCGACGCGGCCCTCGACCGCTTCCCCGAGGCCCCGCTGCAGGCGGCGCTGGACGCTCTGGCCCGCGAGATCGAGAGCGCGCCGCGCCTGGTCATCCAGGTCGGCGGCGACATGGCGGCCTACGTCGAAGAGCGGCTGGGCAACACGGTCTCGGCGGTCGGCTATCCCGGCCAGGTGACGGTGCGCGCCGAGCCCGGCCTCAACCGCCACGCCTTCACCCTCGATTTCGGCGACGGCGCCGCGGCCTTCGATCCAGAAGCCGCCCAGACCCGTGTCGCCGCGGCGCTGGAGGCGGCCCTCGCCGCCGAGGGCCTGCACGCCGAACCCCTGATCCCCGGAACGGAAGGCTGACCGCCATGTCCGAGAACGACCTCAAGCTCGACGAATTCGCGCAGGGCGAAGGCGCTCTGCCCGAAGCCTCCTCCGCCGAGGACAAGACCGCCCCCCACCTGGCGCCGGTCTTCGACGTGCCGGTCAACATCTCGGCCGTGCTCGGCCGGGCCAGCCTGTCGGTCGCCCAGCTCCTGGAGCTGGCCCAGGGCAGCGTCCTCGAGCTCGACCGCAAGGTCGGCGAGGCCATCGACATCTACGTCAACAGCCGGCTGGTCGCCCGCGGGGAGGTCGTCATCGTCGACGAGCGCCTGGGCGTGACCATGACCGAAATCATCAAGGACGGTGAAGGCGCGGCCTAATCGCCGTCCTTCGTCGGAGTTAGGAGACCAACCATGCGGCTTCTGGTCGTCGGCAAACTGAACGGGCAACTGTCCACCGCCGTGAAGATGGCGATGAGCGCGGGCGCCAAGGTCAGCCACGTGGAGAGCATCGCCGCCGCCACCCACGCCCTGCGCGCGGGCCAGGGCGCGGACCTCCTGATGGTCGACTACGAGCTCGACATCGCCGGCCTCATCGCCGCCAACGAGGCCGAGCGCATCCGCGCGCCGGTGGTGGCCTGCGGCGTCGGCGCCGACGCCATGGGCGCCGCCGCGGCGATCAAGGCCGGCGCCAAGGAATTCATCCCGCTGCCGCCGGACGCCGAGCTGATCGCCGCCGTCCTCGCCGCCGTGACCGACGACAACCGGCCGATGGTCGTCGCCGACCCGGCGATGAAGGCGGTGCTGACCCTCGCCGACCAGGTCGCCGGCTCCGACGCCTCGATCCTGATCACCGGCGAAAGCGGGGTCGGTAAGGAAGTCATCGCCCGCTACGTCCACCAGAAGTCGCGCCGCGCTTCCAAGCCGTTCATCAGCGTCAACTGCGC